>JBGURN010000186.1:0-1708 GCA_045131955.1 Bacteroidaceae bacterium | reverse complement strand
TTCAGGTCAATGGTATCGGCATATTCACCTTGTGCCGGACTGGGAAAACCAGCCTGTACACGTCCCTCAAAGAACTGCAGACCAGAGGATTTTTCCTCCTCGCTCTTGACCTCTGATATCTTGATTTCGTCCATGACTATACTTTCACGATCATGCCATCGTAGGCCAGTTCAACACCATCAGGCAAGAGCGCATGGGAATCGGCGTGCAAACCCATGCGGTCGCTCATGTGAATCAGGTAAGTGTGCCCCGGATTGACGCGTCTCACGACATCTAGCGTTTCGGCAAGGCACATGTGGGACAAATGCTCATCAGCTACCCTTAATGAGTTGATGACCAGCAGCGGAACACCCTTGAGCCGCTCCACGACCTCGGGAGCAATCGTCTTGGCATCAGTGATATAGGCCAGCGGACCGATACGGAAACCCACAATAGGCAACTTGTAGTGCATCACGGGTATCGGCTCCACCCTGACGCCCTCAACAAGAAACGGCTCATCGCCAATCACATGTTCCTCAAACTGTGCCACGCCAGGATAGGGATTGTCCGAAAAACAATAGGGAATGCGCTGATGCAGGTCCCGCATCACATCGGCCCTGGCATAAATCGGCATTGGACGCTCAAAGCAATAAGCCCGCAGATCGTCAAGCCCTGCCACATGGTCAAAATGGATGTGCGTCAACAGCACAGCATCCAGGTTGTCATCGCTGGCACGCAGCATCTGGGTGCGGAAATCGGGACCACAGTCAATGAGCAGCCTGGCGCCCTGATAGCGCACGATAGCCGAAGTGCGCAACCGCTTGTCACGCGGGTCGCTACTCAGGCACACGGGACAATGGCAACGCAGCATAGGCACACCGGTTGATGTACCTGTTCCAAGAAATTCTATTTCAAGGGTTGTAGGTTTCATATCATTTCCTGAATTGGCTCAACAAGCCATCTACAAAATACAGATAAGAGCCCCCGTCATAATACCAGTATTCCTTCAAGCCACCCTGGTCAGGGCGTTCGGCAATGTGCTTGGGGGTTCCTAACGAGAGCAGGCACTCTTCCTTGGTCATGCCTACTACGATTTGACCGCACGTAATCAGCCGCCAATTCTCGTCGCTGATGGCAGGATAAGACAAGTGAGGATCATTGGCAACAAACAAGGCGTCAAAATCACGTCCGTGCATCGTCGAGACATTGTCGCTCATCCACACCATGGCACGTTCGCCAGAATCAACAGCGGTGAACAACACCCTCAACGGCAGCACCTCATTACCAGGCAGTACGCTATCAATCACGACCTTGATGAAACGTCGACCATCCATCATATGCTCGGTCTGACGGTCATACCAGATGGGCGTGCGGATATAAAACTCCTTACTGACCAACTGACGAGCGACATGGTTCACCATGTCCATATCAATCAGCATCGGCAGAGAAGAAATGTCATGATTTTCATCACGGCTCTTTATGCGGTAATGAAGACTCAAGCCTGTCTGCTCATCATCAAAATCGATATATATCCTGCGGTTATCACCATCGAGGAATAATCCACTCTTGGAATACCCCCTATAAGTAAGGATATGTCCGGTCAGGTGCAGGGTATCCTTGTCATAGCCTTCGGTATCAGCAAGCATCTCCGTCACCTTGTCATCGGCGACCCAGAAGCGTTTACCGATTTTCCATGCCTGAAGCGAGTCAACGTAGGCTTCTAGTGTCA
>JBGURN010000185.1:0-2555 GCA_045131955.1 Bacteroidaceae bacterium | reverse complement strand
GAGTACAAGTTCCTGACAATCAAGACCGCCGGAGGCTTCAGTGATAATCATCATGATGTAGCGGGTCTTGGCCGGGTCAAGTGATATGCTTACATTCTGGGCGCCGCCCGTGAACCTGAGTGTTCCGAGATAGGTAACGTCGGATGCCTCATAGTTCAGAATGCTCTGGTTCAGTGTGTATGTGCAGTCGTCGAGAGCATAGACTTCAACGGCCTTCATGTTGTATCTGCCGTCGGATCTTGTCCAGAACTCGATTCCACCCATGTCAAACTCCTCCTGCATGTCGACGAGAAGCCAGTAAGGTGTAGAGAATGATGTGGCACCATATCCGTTGTCACCGTTCCATCCCCAGTTCTGCATCCATGAGTGTGCCGTGTTGGTGACTCTGTCATCGAATACGCCTGATACGGAGTAGTCTGCCAGAGGCCTCTTGTCCTGGGCTGTCTGCGGATGGAAAATGAATCCGCCGCCCGGCACTATGTTCTCAAGGTAGTTTCCTGAACGGCCGCCACCCTGCTTGTCGTCGAGAGGTGTAAGTCCGTATTCTGCAAGACGCGTACCAAGTTCTGTGCTTCCGTTTGAAGCCTTGACGTCGACTCCTACATTGACGGATGCAGTCTGCAGAGGGTTCTCGATAGGAATCTCCATTCCGTTGAGTACTGCGTTGCTGAACCTGATTGCATAGTTGAATGACTTGCCAGGAGCCCAATTCAGACCATCTGCAGGGATGGTGATGTTGTACTCAACCTTGTTGGTGCCGGCTGACATTGACTTCACATCCTCGTTCTCGATTACGGTTCCTTCAGGGAACTTGTCAGCGAATACATATTTTGCAGGTATTGAATTGCCCTTCGTGGTGAAAAGCTCGTCAACGTCTGTGGTTGCAAACTCTACGTCGTAGGTGAGGTCCCATGAGTTCTCGAATGGAAGCTCAGCCGTTACAGTCAGGTTGCCGTCAAGCGTGAGCTCGGTGGATTTGATCCTGAGGGTAGCGTTGCTGAGGACTGGGGTCACCATGTAATATCCGAGAGAGGTGGTATCCTTGACGGATGCGACTTTGACATTGTCTGATTCGAGAGCGAGAGCAAGTACATAGTCGTCCAGGTCAACTCCGTCTTCATTTGAGAAGGCGATGATGTTGTTGACATCGAAGCATACTGAGAAAGATGCGTTCCTGCCATTGAGCTTGTCGGTGCTCTTTGTCAGTTTGTAGCAATTCTCAGGAAGGGCCTTGAGATCCGTGTAATTGATCTTGTTGTAGTAGTCGATGTAGTCTTCCGCAACTTTGGCCGTCACCGTAGCTTCCGCTACATTGAGACCGGCGCAATATACGTTTACAGGAGTCTCTACTTCAGTCTGCACGTCGTAAAGCTTGACCTTCTGGATACCTTTGTTGGCGGTATTGTCGGTGAAATAGACGGCAGAATCCGGCATATTGAAGTCTCTGTGGTCTGATACGCAGCTGCAAAGCATGCCCAGAACCATGACTGATGAAACTATAAATATGTTTTTCATTTTCATTCTATTTTAAAATTACCATCCCAGGTTCTGTTCGCTGCGGAGGGCCGGGACGCGGTTCACCTCGGCAGTCTCGAACGGCTCGAGATAGGACTTCTTGGTAAACTTACGGGCACCGTACCTGTAAGTCTCGCCATAGCCATACTGCTCCATACCTATCTCCCTGCGCTGCCAGAAATCACCGTCGATGTTGTCATTATTGACTTTCACGTTACATCCGATAGTGTATCCGGACCTTGCTTTCTCTGCAACCATCCATGTACGGATATCGGTATAGCGCATGCACTCGTAGCAGAGCTCTACCATCCTTTCACGACGGATATACTTTCTCTGGAGGTTCTTGTCGCCCTTGATTTCCGGATATACTGTGAAGATGTCAGGGACGCCTGCGCGGTGGCGGATCTTGTTCCAGTACTTTTCGATGTCAGGGTTGGCCGGGTCATACTCGTTGAGAGCCTCGATGTAGTCGAGATAGACGTTGCCAAGACGGACGATCGGCCATGTGATGTTGCCCCATCCCTGGAGAGGGTTGATGGTAGGTGAGTACCATTTGAGGGCAAGGTAACCGGTAGGAGGGACGTTGTTTGCAGAAGGCCATGCATTCTGACCATTCGTATAGTACTCGAGGTCGGTCTTTACATTGGCGTTGCCTGCAACCCACTGCATTCCGCTCCAGCCTACGTTACGGTAGAAACGTGCCTCACGGTTTACGAACTGTTTAGGAGTAGCTCTGTCGGCTGCCTTCTCAGGAACCACGAGGTTGAGGAGAGGGTTCTTCATGTTCACGGAACCAGACTCTGCGTAGCCGGCCCTAGGGTCAACCTGTGCAGGGTTCTCAACATCGACATTCTTACCCTGGGCGTATGCATCGGTATCCCAGTATTCTGTCTTGACAGGGTATACGCCGTCTGCCATTGCGAATGCATCGACAAGTTTCTGGGTAGGGCAGATTGATGCCCAGCCGTCAACGCCGTCAATTATCCACTGTGGGAATGCCTTATGTCTCCATGTAGAACCACCGCGCATGAACGGGAAGA
>JBGURN010000184.1:0-1850 GCA_045131955.1 Bacteroidaceae bacterium | reverse complement strand
TACCGCTTTAATTGGCGAACAGCCAAACCCTTGGGACCTTCTCCAGCCCCAGGATGCGATGAGCCGACATCGAGGTGCCAAACCGCGTCGTCGATATGAACTCTTGGACGCGATCAGCCTGTTATCCCCGGAGTACCTTTTATCCGTTAAGCGACGGCAATTCCATATTCTACCGCCGGATCACTAACGCCTACTTTCGTATCTGTTCGACTTGTCTGTCTCACAGTCAAGCACACTTATACGTTTGCGCTCGCCTTCTGATTGCCAACCAGAATGAGTGTACCATTGCGCTCCTCCGTTACAATTTAGGAGGAAACCGCCCCAGTTAAACTGACCGTCTGCCACTGTCCAATACCCGGATCCACGGGCTTATCGTTAGGGCGCTAATATTGCAAGGCCGGTATTTCAAGGGTGACTCCGCCAATCCTGACGAACTGGTTTCAAAGTCTCCCGGCTATCCTACACATACAAGACCAGTGCTCAATAGCAGAGTACAGTTAAGGTTCACGGGGTCTTTCCGTCTAGCTGCGGGTAAGCGGCATCTTCACCGCTGCTACAATTTCGCCGAATCTCTTGCTGAGACAGTCTCCAGATCGTTATGCCATTCGTGCAGGTCGGAACTTACCCGACAAGGAATTTCGCTACCTTAGGACCGTTATAGTTACGGCCGCCATTCACTGGGGCTTCGGTTCATTGCTTTGGCTTGCGCCGAACAATTCCCCTTAACCTTTCAGCATTGGGCAGGCGTCAGCACCTATACTTCGCTGTTATAGCTTTGCAGATACCTATGTTTTTGGTAAACAGTCGCCTGGAGCCTTTCACTGCGACCCGGCGATGCTTTGACACACCCCCGGGCGCCCCTTCTTCCGAAGTTACGGGGCTATTTTGCCGAGTTCCTTAGCAAGAGTTCTTACGCGCACCTGAGTATTCTCTACCCACCCACGTGTGTTCGTTTGCGGTACGGACCCGTTGCAACTCCTTAGAAAGCATTTCCCGGCAGTCGGCTTTTCCAGAATCCCTCTTGATGTGATCGCAAAGTCTTATTCACGTTTCGCCCTTGTGCGTACTGATTTGCATGTACGCGGACTGATCGCTTGAACGGTATTCCATAACCCGCTCCGGATAGCTGCCTGCTATCTTCCATAGTGTTAACGCTGCAACGAGGTGCAGGAATATTGACCTGCTGCTCCATCGACTACGCCTTTCGGCCTCGCCTTAGGGTCCGACTAACCCTGGGAGGACGAACCTGGCCCAGGAAACCTCGGGTTTTCGGTGACAAGGATTCTCACCTTGTTTATCGCTACTCATGCCGACATTATCACTTCTGTCCGCTCCACGGCTCCTTTCAGTACCGCTTCGCAGCTGAACAGAACGCTCCTCTACCACTCGGCCTTGCGGCCGA
Source organism: Bacteroidaceae bacterium (assembly GCA_045131955.1). Lineage (GTDB taxonomy): Bacteria > Bacteroidota > Bacteroidia > Bacteroidales > Bacteroidaceae > Colenecus. The sequence goes on along the minus strand of JBGURN010000184.1, from coordinate 448 downwards.
ATCCATAGCTTCGGTAGTATGCTTGAGTCCCGAGCATTTTCGGCGCGGAGATTCTCGACTAGTGAGCTATTACGCACTCTTTAAATGGTGGCTGCCTCTAAGCCAACATACTAGCTGTCTGTGAACCTTCACATCCTTAATAACACTTAGCATACATTTGGGGACCTTAGCTGATGGTCTGGACTGTTTTCCTTTTGACGACGAAGTTTATCCCCCGCCGTCTGACTCCTGTGATAAATATACCGGTATTCGGAGTTTGATTCGCGTTGATACATTGGTGTAAATGCTCGCTGCGATTCAGTGCTCTACCCCCGGCATACATTACACAAGGCTAGCCCTAAAGCTATTTCGAGGAGAACCAGCTATCACCGAGTTTGATTGGCCTTTCACCCCTATGCACAGCTCACCCAAACCCTTCTCAAGGGGTACTGGTTCGGGCGTCCACAGG
>JBGURN010000183.1:0-26099 GCA_045131955.1 Bacteroidaceae bacterium | reverse complement strand
TTATGTCCGGCTGCCTCGATTATAAAGAAGTACGACGAGAATCCGGTGGCCAGGGCACCCACTATGGAGAGCCATTTGTCCACCTTGAAAGAGCGCATGAGGATAAAGAAGCAGGTAAAGAACATGATGAACACCAGCGGCATCTTCTTTGAAGAGGGGTGCAGGACCTTGATGAGAGGTCTCATGAGCTTTGCGGAGAGATACTTTCCTCCACCTACCTGATAATTGGGCATTCCCGAGAACATGGAGCCGGTCCACCATGTGTAGTTGCCGGTCTCGGCATGGTAGCGGTTGGGTTCCTGGATGGCCGATGTGACCTGGATGTCATCACCCGTGTAAATCACCTTACCCTGAAATACGGGAAGGCAGTAAAGTGATGAAATGACGGCAAACAGGGCTATTGCCACCAAATAGGGAAGATACTTTTTGAACTTGCTCTTATCCATGTTGTTGCGGTTATGTGTCTATAATTTGTGCGAAAGTACTATTTTTGCTCCACAATACGCAATCAGGTCAATATGAAAATTGTCATTTTGGGTACGGCATGGCCATATCGTGGAGGTATAGCAGACTTCAACAACCGCCTTGCGCAGGAGTTCGTAAAGGAGGGTCATGAGGTCAGGATAATAACCTTTACCCTCCAGTATCCCTCATTCCTGTTTCCCGGAAAGACACAGTATTCGCCCGATCCCCAGCCTGAGGGTCTTGCCATTGAAAGGATGCTCAATTCCGTCAACCCGCTCAGCTGGTTCAAGACCGCCCGTGCCATACGCCGCATAGCTCCCGACATACTGATAGCCCCGTTCTGGATGCCTTTCATGGGAGTTTCGGTAGGAGCCGTGTCACGCCTGGTGCGCCGCTGCGGGGCCAATCGCATAGCAATACTCCACAACCTGATTCCCCATGAGCATAAACCCGGTGACAGAATACTTTCACGCTGGTTCATAAAGTCTGTCGATGCATACGTAGCCCTATCGGAATCGGTATTGGGTCAGATTGGTATGTTCGATACCAAAAAGCCGCGCAGTTTCTGCCCTCACCCCTTATATGACCATTTCGGCAAGCCGGCCACCCACGAGGTGTCACTTAAGGAACTGGGACTCGATCCCTCTTTCCGGTACATACTGTTCTTTGGTCTTATACGTGACTACAAGGGACTGGACCTGCTTCTCGAGGCCTATGCCGATAAGCGCCTCCGTGAACAGAACGTTCGCCTGCTCGTGACAGGTGAATTCTACGGCTCTTCACAGAAGTACTTTGACCTGGAGAAAAAGCTCGGACTGGAGGGTCTCATAATATGGAAGAACGAGTTCATACCCTCAGAGAAGGTCCGTTTCTGCTTTGGTGCCGCCGATATCATAGCCCAGCCCTATAAGACCGCCACCCAGAGCGGCGTCTCACAGATAGCTTACCACTTTGTCAAGCCCATGCTGGTGACCAATGTGGGCGGCCTGGCTGAGATAGTACCCAACGGAAAGGCCGGCTACGTGGTTGAACCCGAGCCGGCCCGAATTGCCGATGGATTGGTTGATTTCTTTGAGAACAACCGCCAGGAGGAGTTCATCCGCGGCATTGAGGATGAAAAACGGAAATACTCCTGGTCCAATATGACCAATGCAGTGCGCCGTTGCGCCGAGTAATCTCTTACTCCTGGACTGACACCAGTTCGTAATCCATCTGTTTCTTTTCAAGATTGCAGCGTACCACCTTGATCTTGACGTGATCACCCAGACGGTAACGCTTGCGTGTGCGCTGTCCTGTCAGGCAGTAGTTCTTGTCATCGAACTCAAAGTAGTCACCGCCCAGACTGCGGATAGGAATCATACCCTCGCACTTGTTCTCTATGATTTCAGCGTAGATTCCCCACTCCGTCACGCCGCTTATCACGGCATCGAACTCCTGTCCCATACGGTCTGCCATATACTCAACCTGCTTGTACTTGATGCTGGCGCGCTCGGCCTGCTCGGCAAGCTGCTCACGGCCTGAACAGTGTTCGCAGTACTCCTCATACTTGGACTGGTTCACGCTGCGTCCGCCACTGAGGTAACGGGTGAGCAGACGGTGTACCATAAGGTCCGGGTAACGGCGTATGGGCGATGTAAAGTGAGTGTAGTATTTGAATGCCAATCCGTAGTGACCGATGTTCTCAGTGGTGTAGCAGGCTTTCTGCATGGAACGGATGGAGATGGTCTCAATCAGCTCCTGCTCCTTCTTGCCCTTGACCTCGGCGAGCATCTTGTTCATGGACTTGGCCATATCCACAGGGTCGCCGGTAGCCTTGAGCTTGTAGCCGAACTTGGCCACGAACTGCTGCAGGTTACCCATACGCTCGGGATCGGGCTCGTCATGCACGCGGTATACGAATGTCTTGGGAGCGGAACTTCCCTTCTTAACGCCCACGAACTCAGCCACAGTGCGGTTAGCCAGGAGCATGAACTCCTCGACCAGTTTGTTGGCATCCTTGGACTCCTTGAAGAATACGCTTACGGGATGTCCCTTCTCGTCAATGTCAAACCTCACCTCCACGCGGTCAAAACTCAGGGCTCCGTCCACGAAACGCTTGTCACGAAGGATCTTGGCCAGTGAGTCAAGGGTCATGATCTCATTCCTGAACTCATCGCCCGGAAGCGGCTCCTTGCCTCCCTGCTGCTCACGTTCTATGATGGCCTGTACCTCCTCATAGGTGAAGCGGCGGTTGCTCTTTATGACGGTACGTGCTATACGGGAATTCTTGACTACGCCTACATCGGTCATCTCCAGGATAACCGAGTAGGTGAGTTTCTCCTCATCCTGACGCAGCGAGCAGAGGTTGTTGCAGAGTTTCTCAGGGAGCATGGGGATGGTACGGTCAACCAGATAGACCGATGTAGCCCTCTTGAACGCCTCCTTGTCTATGATGCTTCCCTCCTGTACGTAGTAGCTTACATCGGCTATATGGACACCTACCTCCCAGAGTCCCTTCCTGATGGGGCGTATGGAGAGGGCGTCATCAAAGTCCTTGGCGTCACGCGGGTCGATGGTGAACGTAACGACATCGCGGAAATCCTCACGGCCTGCAAGGGCTGCCTCATCAATGGCTGCAGGTATGTGGTTGGCGGCCTCCTCCACATTCTCAGGATAGCTGTAGGGCAGTCCGTACTCTGCGAGTATGGCATGCATTTCGGTGTTGTTCTCACCGGCTGCGCCAAGTATGTCTATGACCTTGCCCACGGGGTTGTGGTCGGGGGTATCGGGCCATTCAACGACCTTAACCACCGCCTTCTCTCCGTCACGGCCCTTCTTGAGGGCTGACAGGGGTATGAATATATCCTTATCGGAACGGTCGGGAGTGACCAGATATGCGAACTTGCCCTTGACCTGCAGCGTACCTACGAATGTATCCTTGGCACGTTTGAGGATTTCGGTAACCTCACCCTCGGGACCTGAATGGGGCTTGCGGGCAAACAGTACCACCTTGACGCGGTCACCGTTCAGGGCTCCGGCCGAGTTGCGCTCGGCTACGAACACCGGATCGCTGCCGTCATCGGGTACAAGGAAGTTCTTGCCGCCCACACGACGCTGCAGCACACCCTCCAGGAAGGTGCTTTTCTGCATGAGTTGGAACTGGCCGTCTTTCTCCTTGAGGAATCCGTCCTCAACAAGGTCCAGCACTATATCCAGACACATGCTGCGCATGGGATGGGTCTTGAGCTTGAGCTCGTCATAGAGCCTCTTGACGCTTATGGCACTCTGCTGGTTGTCACGGAACCAGTCGGTTACAAGGTCCGTCATGGTCCTGCGGTTCAGGCGGACACCTCCTTTGTATGATCTTCCTCCCATAGTGGTTGTATTTGATTCAATCGATAATGTCACGAAGATACAAAAAAAGAAAACGGAAACCCGCCGCAGGTTTCCGTTTTTAATTGTGCAACCAAGGATTAAGGATTGAGTATATCATCGGCTTTAAGTTCCAACAGCTGAATCTTACGCAATATGAGCGGCAGTTCGTTCTCAAGGAAGTCGGTGCGCATCTTTTCAAGAGCAATCTTACGGGCTCCCTCCGATACGAAATAACCGATTCCGCGCTGATTGTATATGATTCCGTCCATTGTAAGTTTCTCGTAACTACGCATGGCAGTATTGGGGTTCACGCCCAGCTCGCCGCCAAGCTCACGTACTGACAGTATTCTGTCACCCTCCTTCAGCTCACCGCTCAGGATCTTCTCGCTGATCCCGTCGGCAATCTGGAGATATATAGGTTTGTTCTGATTGAATTCCATAGTATGATAATTTTATTTAGTGTTTGATTCTCTTTACTCTGAGCCAGATGAAGAAGCACAGCAGCAGGTTGGTTACAGTATCGGATACTGTGTCTATCGCCGGCAGATGCTGCATTGCCCAGCTGAGTGTGGGGAACATCTCAAGAACCTGTTCCGATGATAAGAACTCGGGATTCATATCTGTGAGCATCTTCATCTTGTCCATCATTCCGAACAGGATGATCGGAGTGGTTATCAGGCTTACGAGCATGCTGAATATGAGCAGGCATCCTATGGTCTTGGCAGGTTTTGCAGTCTTGAAACAGAGCGCGCCGAGCAGGAATATCAGTATCGACTGGATCCTGTCATCGACAAGAAGCCAGGGGTTGGACAGCATGGAAAGTGACGGGTTCAGGAAAAGGGGTTCCTGAGTCTCCTCATAGATCTGCCTTAAGGCCTCGGGCATCAGTTGCTTAATGTCACTGATAAGAACCAGTATGGATTTACCGCATGATTTGTCCAACAGACAGAGGATACTGTCAATCGACAATGTAATGAGATAATAGCTGAGAGGCATGACAAGGCAGCAGACAATGATCATGGAGAGCGTCTTCTCCAGGGTTGATACCGGTGTCATGAGGAATGAGGTGCCCTCTTTCTTATCGGTAATGAATCCATACATCTGAGCGGGTCCGAGTATCACCATGATGGCGAAAGCCAGTCCCCATATGAATATTCTGCCGAACTCACCCAGGCTGTACCAGCCGCTTCCGAGCAGCAGGGTGAAGGAGCCAATCAGTACATAAGCGGCAAGGCCTACGAGCGACATCACCAGAACTGATATGCCGAATCTGTCTACGGCATTCCTTATGTCAGTCACAAGATAACGTCCGAAACGTTTTATATCGAATACTTCATTCATAGCCGTAACAGTTTATTTGTTGAACATGTTCTTAATAACTCCCTTATGGAGCAGTACTGCGCTGAACAGCGCCTCTATGTTGACCTTGCTCTCACTGCCTGTCGTGTTGACCAGGACCTGGATGTTACCGCCCGGAACCATCTCAGAATAGAGAGCCTCAGGATCGGCTACTGTCGATGTGTAGTCAAAATAGAGTTTCTCCGATATCTCCTGGACAGAGGCGTTGAGCAGGACGTCAGCGTGATCCAGTATGATGATGGGGTCGATGATGGCCTCAAGGTCACGTGCCTGATGGGTCGATATTACCAGCGTCGAATCCTCGCGGGTGTACTTGCTGACAGCCTTGCGGAACTGACCCTTAGAGGGGATGTCAAGTCCGTTGGTAGGCTCATCCATCAGAAGGTACTTGGTATTGCACGCCAGGGAGAAACTAATGTAGGTCTTCTTGAGCTGGCCGTATGACATATGGTCCATACGCATGTTCTCGTTTATATCGAACACTTTGAGGGCCTCACGGTATTTATTGAGGTCAAAGTTCTCCCAGTACTTGCCCTTGTCTGTTCCGAACTCTATCGCGGTGCGCTTGGGAGCCGGAACTTCATCGGGCAGATAGTAAACTGATGAAAGGAATGATGGTTTGCGGTCAAATGGTTTGTAACCGTCTACGTCTAAAGAACCTTCCATATTTTTCTTCAGACCTGCAAGCAAGGTGAGCAGAGTGGTCTTTCCAACTCCGTTTTCTCCAAGGAGACCGTATATGCGACCCTCCTCCAGTTTCATTGAAATGTCTTTCAATACAACGTAGGATCCGTAACTGAAACCTAGTTTGTCAATCGTAATCATAATCTTTCGGTTTTTGTTTGTCGGTGTATTACTTCACTAAGACACTGCAAAGATATGGCGACTTTTTTTATGTGCAATACAATTAACATATTTTAATATTCCGATGCCATTGAACCTGCTTACCGATATTATTTCGTTTTGTCAGATTTTATGCATACATTTGTGCATATGACTAATCTAAAAGAAAATACTATGAAAAAAGACCATCTGTTTGAACTGGCTGAAAGCTATATCTCCAGGACGGGGATATCGGTCTTTCTGACCGGAAGGGCCGGAACCGGCAAGACCACATTCCTTAAATATATAGTGGAGAACACGCCCAAACGGTGCGTGGTCCTCGCTCCCACCGGCGTGGCCGCAATCAACGCCGGCGGAGTGACCATCCATTCGTTCTTCCAGCTGCCGCTCTGCCCCTATCTGCCCGACGTAAAGGAACTCATTACGGAATACCAGATGCCTGAGGCCAGGCGTCAGCTCAAGAAAGAGAAGGTCAAGATAATAAGGACACTGGACCTTCTTATAATAGATGAGATATCAATGGTGAGGGCCGACCTCATGGATTCCATCGATGCCGTGATGCGCCGATACCGCCGCTCTGACGAGCCGTTCGGAGGGGTGCAGGTGCTCATGATCGGCGATGCACACCAGCTCCCGCCGGTGGTTACGGACCAGGAGGAGCCATGGCTGCGTAAGGTGTATCAGTCCCCCTTCTTTTTCCATTCCAAGGTCATGCAGAGGCTGCGTTACGTGACCGTGGAGCTCGAGACCGTTTACCGACAGTCCGATACCGCCTTCCTCAATGTGCTCAACACGATTCGCGGCGGCATGATGGACGACAGCACATACCGCATGCTCAACAGCCGTCTGGACCCGCGGTTTGACCCGGTCGATACATCGGCTAACGGTTCCGGCAAATGGATACGCCTGACCACGCATAACCGTCAGGCCGATAACATAAACCAACACAAGCTGAACGCACTGGAGTCACAGCTCAAGATATTCTACGCGGAGATAGAGGGTAACTTCCCCGAGAACTCATACCCCGCCGAGGAGAGGCTGGAGCTCAAGGAGGGTGCACAGGTAATGTTCCTCAGGAACGACTCGCGCGAGGGCCGGTATTACAACGGCAAGATAGGCACCATAACATCGATCGACGACTACGAGGGAATAACCGTGACCGATGAGAACGGTGTGGAGATAAACGTTCCCAAGGAGAAGTGGGAGAACATACAGTACGAGATAGACAAGGAGACCAAGGAGATAACGCCCATCGTGGAGGGTACGTTCACTCAGTACCCGCTCCGCACGGCTTGGGCCGTGACCATACACAAGAGCCAGGGCCTGACGTTTGACCATGTCATAATCGATGCGGCATCGGCCTTCAGTTTCGGACAGGTCTATGTGGCGCTTTCGCGTTGCCGCACGCTTGAGGGCATAGTGCTGAGCAGCCCGATATCGCAGTCATGCCTCTACAACAACTCCGATGTCTCGGGGTTCCACGACGAATTCCGGCCTGTGAGCGAGATGGAGAGAGGTCTGGAACAGGCTGCAAAGGAGTATTTCCTGAACATACTCAAGGAGTGTTTCAGTTTCGGCGAGCTGGAGAGGCTGAGCGGCTGGGCGCAGGGGTTGTTCCGCTCACATCTCAAGAACACCTACCCGGAGCAGACCGAGAGGCTTGAGGAGAACCGCTGCCGGATGCGTGACATAGCCAAGGTGGCAGATGCGTTCCGGCGCGAGATAGACCGTATAGGGGCCGATGACCGCGCGCATCTGGACGAGAGGGTGCAGAAGGCTGCCGGGTATTTCCTGCCTATACTCATCGAGTCGGCATCGGTCGTAACACCCATCATGTCTGTATCGGTCGATAATAAGGAGGTCAAGAAGAGCCTGACCGAGGCGCAGGGGGAACTGTTGCCCGAGCTTTCGCTCAGGATAAGGAGCATGAAATCCATACTTGAGAGCGGATTCACTATTGAGTCTTTCCTTAAGATCCGTAATGACGTGCTGCTCACGCCGCCCTCCAAACTGGACAAGAAGCAGAAGGCCGCTAAGGCTCCACGCGAGAAGGCGCCTAAGGTCAAGCCCGATATATCACAGATTTATGCCGGCATACGTCATCCGGAACTGATCGAGCCGCTCACTGAGTGGCGCACGGAGAAATATATGACACTCAATATCCCGGCCTACTACGTGCTGACCCAGCGTACCCTGCTGGAGATAGCCGACACCTGTCCCACCACCAGGGAAGAACTGCTGGAGGTTACAGGATTCGGGCCCGCCAAGTGGAAACAGTTCGGGCCCGAAATCCTTGAGGTTGTAGAAAAATTCAAGAGGGGCACAAAAGGGACGGTTCTATCTGTGCCCTTATGACACTTCAAGAACCGTCCCTAAACTTTATGCTGATTTCAGCGGACTCAAAAGGGCACAGATAGAACCGTCCCTTTTGTGCCCCTCGGATCAGAATTCTGCAAGATGCATGTCGCCCTTCTCGGCGAGAGCCTGATGCAGTGCAAAAGCCTTGCTCAGCGCGTGACTGGTCTGACCCTTCTCAGCAATCTTGAGGTAATCCCACATGAGCTGCTTGTAGTCGGGGTGAACGCAGTTCTCGATGATGCACTTGGCGCGCTGGGCAGGTGACTTGCCGCGCAGATCGGCTATACCCTGCTCGGTGATGAGTACCTTCACGCTGTGCTCGTTGTGATCCACGTGAGTGCACATGGGAACGATAGCGCTGATCTTGCCGCCCTTGGCAACCGACGGGCAGCTGAATATCGAGATGAAGGCATTACGTGTAAAGTCAGCAGAACCGCCCACACCGTTCATCATCTTGACACCGCTTACATGAGTTGAGTTCACGTTGCCGTAGATATCGGCCTCAAGGGCTGTGTTCATGGCTATAAGGCCAAGACGACGGGCCACCTCAGGGCTGTTGGATATCTCGGTGGGACGGAGAACCAGCTTGTCCTTGAAGAAATCCATATCCTCATAGATGCCCTGCAGGGTCTCGTTGCTTACGCTCAGTGACGAACTTGAACCGAACTTGCAGAATCCCTTACGCATAAGGTCTATTACAGAATCCTGGATAACCTCGGTGTACATCTCAAAGGCGGGAACTGAAGGATCCTCGCCGAGAGCACCCAGTACGGCGTTGGCTACGTTACCTACACCGCTCTGCAGAGGCAGGAAACTTGAAGGAATGATGCCGCGCTTGAGGTCGCTGATAAGGAACTGCGCCACGTTATGACCGATCTTGAGGGTGGTCTCGTCGGGAGCGTTGAATCCGCGGGCCTCATCGGGTATGTTAACCTCTACAACGCCGATGATCTTGGCGGGGTCTACCTGGATGTAGTCCTTGCCGATATGGTCGCTGGGCTTGTAGATGGGAATCTCACGACGGTAAGGGGGATCGGCGGGCTCGTAGATGTCATGCAGGCCCTTGGCGCAGCGTGAGTGGGCTGCGTTGATCTCGATGATGACCTTATCGGCCAGACGGGCTACGGTAGGAGCGATACCTACACCGGCTGTAACCCATATCTTGCCGTCATCGGTGACATCGAAAGCCTCCATGATGGCTATGTTGAGCTTGCCGTAGAATCCGTAACGCATCTCCTGTGCCATGTGGCTCAGGTTGATGTCGGTGTAGGCAATCTCACCACTGTTTACGGCTGTGCGAAAGTCCTTGTTCGTGGTGTAAGGGGCACGGAAACGGAGAGCGTGCTCACGTGACAGGATGCCGTCACATGAATCACCGGTCGAAGCGCCGGTAAACAGACTGATCTGAAACTCCTGACCCTGCTCATGCAGTTCATGAGCCATTAATCCTACCTCGTGGATGACAGCCTTAGGAGTACCGGCGGGTGTGAATCCGCTCAGGCCTACGTTGTCACCGTTCTTGACGAAACGCGCTGCCTCGGCAGCTGTGATTCTCTTGAATGCCATTGTGCTATATTTATAAACTTGTTTGAATCAATCCGTTCGGGTGCGGACGGGCCAGAGTGCGCCCTCCTTAAAAACCGCGCAAAATTAATCAATACCTTAAATAAAAACAAGACCAAGGCCCCGTAATTCGGGTTATGACAGAAAATGAGTAACTTTGCGGCCGAAACAGAAATCAGTATGGAAGAGAGCACAAAGAAACTGTTCATTGAGACTTACGGCTGCCAGATGAACGTGGCCGACAGCGAGGTTATTGCATCGATCATGCGCATGGCAGGATACGAGCCCACCGACAATATCGATGAGGCCGATGCCATATTCCTGAACACCTGTTCCATACGTGAGAACGCCGAGCAGAAGATATGGAACCGCCTGGACGCCCTCTACGCCATGAAAAAGAAGAAAAACCGCCTGTTCATCGGAGTAATGGGATGCATGGCGGAGCGTACTAAGGAGGATCTTACAGACAACCACCACGTTGATGTGGTGTGCGGTCCCGACTCCTACCTCTCCCTGCCGGACCTCATGGCTCAGGTGGAAGCCGGCCATAAGGCCATGGATGTGGAGCTCTCCACCACTGAGACTTACCGTGACATAATTCCCGAGCGTATATGCGGCAACCGCATAAGCGGATTCGTATCCATAATGAGAGGCTGCAATAATTTCTGCCACTATTGCATCGTGCCTTATACCCGCGGACGTGAGCGCAGCCGTGATCCGCAGAGTATACTGAACGAGGTTCTGGACCTTAAGAAAAAAGGTTACAAAGAGGTTACTCTCCTTGGCCAGAATGTGAACTCCTACAGGTTTGAAAGCGACGGAGTCACGGTAGGATTCCCGCAACTGTTGAGGATGGTGGCGGAGGCTGTTCCCGGGATGAGGGTCAGGTTCACCACATCACACCCCAAGGATATGAGTGACGAGACCCTTCACGTGATTGCGGAGGTCCCCAATATATGCCGTCACATACACCTGCCTGTGCAGAGCGGAAGCTCCAGAATACTCAAACTCATGAACCGCAAATACACCCGCGAGTGGTACCTGGAGCGTGTCGATGCCATCAAGCGCATCATCCCCGACTGCGGTCTTACCACCGATATGTTCACCGGCTATCACTCTGAGACTGAGGAAGATCATGAGGAGAGCCTCTCACTCATGCGTCTGTGCCGCTATGACGCCTCATTCATGTTCCGTTACTCCGAGCGTCCCGGCACCTACGCCAGCAAGCATCTGCCTGATGACGTACCCGAGGAGGTCAAGATCCTCCGTCTCAATGAGATGATAGCGCTGCAGAACGAGCTCTCGCTGGAACGCAACCGTGAGTGCATCGGCCATGAGTATGAGGTACTGGCCGAAGGCTATTCCAAACGCTCACGCGAGCAGCTCTACGGACGTACCGAGCAGAACCGTACCGTGGTGTTCGACAAGGGCAACCACCGACCGGGAGATTTCCTTACAGTCAGAATCACTGACGCCACCTCCGCAACTCTTTTCGGAACCGAAATCTGAAAAAACTGCAACATTAAGAACCGTCCCTACTGTTGCAGTTTTGCGCAAAACTATAACAGAAAGAACCGTCCCTACTGTTTAAAAAAAACTTAAAAGACTTGACAAGGGGTACTGCGAGGTATTATCTTTGCGGACTCTCCACGCGCACTATGCGTGCGTATATGATGTGCGCGGGAGTTCCGTTAGCGAATGAAATATCAGGAGTTCAAGCCTTGTCCATTGTGTGGTGCGTCGGGACAGATACCCTATGCAGGATGTACTGATTATACTGTGAGCAAGGAGCACTATATGCTCATGCGATGCCCGTCATGCGGTATGGTCTACACACTCGACCCTCCGTCGCAGGAGCAGATGGCCCAATATGACAAGCTTGGCCTGAAACTCAAACTTGGAGACTCCCCATCAGGACTTATAGGCCGACTCTACTACCGCGTAAGGTCGTACATGCTGGGCAAGAAAGCCAAGATCGTGGAGTCACAGTCGTACCGCACCGCCGGCACCCTGCTCAACTACGGAGCCAAGACGGGATTCTTCTCACACAGGATGGAGCGCCGCGGCTGGAAGGTGATATCGGTAGAGAAGTATCATGAGGAGAGGCAGTTCTCACTCGAGATGTTCCACCACCGCATGATCGACCTCAAGGAGATGGACCAGCTTCGTCCAGGTACTTTCGATGTCATAACGCTGTGGCACGTGTTCGAGCACAACCCCAACCCCGACAAACTGCTGGACCGTTTCTACGAACTGCTGCGCCCGGGTGGCATACTCGTAATGGCCTGCCCGAATATCTGTTCGACCGATGCCATGCACTACGGCCCCTACTGGGCTGCCTATGATGTACCCAGACACCTGTGGCACTTCAGTCCCACCTCGCTATGCAACCTGGTCCACAAGCACGGCTTCACACTCATGCATCACGAGTCCATGCCGTTTGACAGTTTCTACATCTCCATCCTCTCAGAGAAACAGATGAGACATAAGCTGGCATTCATACGCGGATTCATGTACGGACTGCATTCGTGGCTGGTTTCACTGAGCAAGCGCGGCAAGAGCAGCTCGCTCGTCTATGTTTTCAGAAAAAGGCAAGAAACAGAATAAGATGGTTAAACAGAAGAAAAAGAGAAAGATCGACCTGCTGTTCATCACAGCATGCATAAGCACGTCACTCGTACTGCTGCTCATAGGAATAGTGGCACTGCTGCTGCTCACCGCCGGTGACCTGTCACGTCAGCTCAAGCAGGAGATGACCGTTGAGGTCATACTCAAGGAGAGCATCACCGACACGCAGTTCTCGGCTCTCAGACGCAGCATCGAGGCATCGCCTTACTGCGCCGCCTGCTCGTACATATCCAAGGAGGACGCCCTCAGGGATATGACCAAGGCCATGGGTACCGACCCCTCGCAGTTCCTGGAGTACAACCCCTTCTACGCTTCGCTCAACGTACGTCTGGAGGCCGATTACGCCTGCAGCGACAGTCTGAGGCTCATAGAGCAGAAGATAGCCGCCAAGGAGGGTGTGCGTGAGGTGACATGGCAGAAAGACCTGCTGGAAATAATAAACAGCAACATCCGCAAGGTTGCCGGGATTCTGCTCATACTGGCCGTGATCCTGTCACTGGTATCTTTCACCCTGATCAACAACACCATCAAACTGACCATATACTCACAGCGTTTCATACTCTACTCCATGAAACTGGTGGGTGCCAAGTGGTCGTTCATACGCAAGCCGTTCCTGAGGAGGAACCTGGGCATCGGTCTTGTATCGGCCCTGCTTACCTGCATCATGATCTGGTACGGAATCAGAATCGGACTCAAATACCAGCCCTGGCTCGTCATGCTTTCGGAACCCAGGATCATCGTACCCGTATTCGCAGTGGTTACATTCATCGGCCTGCTCATAACGGGAATCTGCGCCCTGCATTCGGTAAACCGTTTCCTGCGCATGAAATCGGGAGAACTTCATTACGTATAACTTAAAATCCGCAATATGGACAAGAAAAAATTCGCTTTCACCAAAACCAACTACATCCTGACTGCTGTCGGAATGGCAATCATCATCATCGGACTGCTTCTCATGACCGGTCCGAACTGTACCGAGGAACTCTTTGAGACCGATATATTCAGCGTACGACGCATCAAGGTCGCTCCTGTAGTGACACTGATAGGATTCCTGACCATCATTGCCGCTATCGTATACAAACCCAAGAACGAAAAGGAGGACGCTGAATAATGACCTGGTTTGAATCACTTCTGCTCGGACTCCTTCAGGGTCTGACCGAATACCTGCCCATAAGCAGCAGCGGACATCTTACCATAGCCTCATCACTGTTCGGAATAGACGGTGAGCAGAACCTGGCTTTCACCGTGCTGGTTCATGTGGCTACAGTCCTGAGCACCATCGTGGTCCTGTGGAAAGAGATCGCATGGATACTGCGCGACCTGTTCACACGCCAGTCATGGAAAAGCTACAGCGGCCTTAACGAGGGAACCCGCTATGCTGTGAACATAATCATCTCCATGATTCCCGTGGGTATTGTGGGGGTATTCTTCAAGGACAGTATAGAGCAGGTTTTCGGCTCCGGAACCACAGTGGTTGGATGCTGCCTGCTTGTGACAGCCGCCCTGCTGGCATTCTCCTACTACGCCAAACCGCGTCAGAGAGAGCAGATTTCCGGATGGCACGCATTGGTTATCGGTATAGCTCAGGCTATTGCAGTGCTGCCCGGCATATCACGCTCCGGCTCAACCATCGCAACCGGCATCCTGCTCGGTGACAAGAAGGAGAAACTGGCCCAGTTCTCATTCCTCATGGTGATACCGCCCATTCTGGGTGAGGCCCTGCTGGATATGAAGGACCTGGTGGAGTCAGCCGGCGCAGGTGCACAGACCGGCTCAGCCGGATTCGGCGTGTTGGCCGTTGGTTTCCTGGCCGCTTTCCTGTCAGGATGCGCAGCCTGCAAATGGATGATACAGATAGTCCGCAAGGGCAAGCTCATATGGTTCGGCGCTTACTGCGCTGTCGTTGGACTCTTAACCATACTGTTCCTGTAAGATGAATTTCCAGGAAGGAGTAATACTTGCGTTCGATAAGCCATACCGCTGGACATCGTTCGATGTGGTGGGCAAGGTGCGCTGGCTCATTTGCCGCCGCATAGGTGTCAAGAAACTCAAGGTGGGCCATGCCGGCACGCTCGACCCTCTGGCCACCGGAGTCCTGATAGTATGCACCGGACGCGCCACCAAACGCATTGACGAGCTGCAGGCGGGAACCAAGGAGTACCTGGCGACCATAAGGCTGGGAGCCACCACTCCCTCATACGACCTTGAGAAACCCATAGACGCCACCTACCCCACGGAACATATCACCCGTGAGATGGTAGAGCAGGTGCTGGAGCGTTTCAAGGGAAAGATTGAACAGGTGCCGCCCTCCTTCTCGGCCTGCAAGGTCGACGGCAAACGCGCCTACAAGATGGCCCGCGGCGGACAGGAGGTGGAACTCAAGCCCAAGACGCTGGTCATTGACGAGATTGAACTTACCGAGTGCAACCTGCCGGACATAACCATCCGCGTGGTCTGCAGCAAGGGAACATACATAAGGGCGCTTGCCCGTGACATCGGTGAGGCTCTTGAGAGCGGAGGTCATCTCATTGCCTTGAGGCGCACCCGTGTGGGTGAATACAAGGTTGAGAATTGCCTGAACCCCGAGAAATTCACGGAGTGGCTGGACGTGGCGGACATTGAAATGCCGGAACAACCGGAACAAATTGAGAATTGAAAATTGAGAATTGAGAATTAATAACTATATAACACTGACAAGGGAATGAAACTATCACAATTCAAATTCAAACTCCCCGAAGACAGGATCGCACAGTATCCTGTAGAACACCGCGACGAATCAAGACTGATGGTCGTGCACAAGAAAAGTGACGAAATCGAACATGTTCAGTTCAAGGACATTCTGAACTATTTCAATGAAAAGGACGTTTTCGTCTTCAACGACACACGTGTGTTCCCCGCCCGTATGTACGGAAACAAGGAGAAGACAGGTGCACAGATTGAGGTTTTCCTGCTGCGTGAGCTGCGTGAGGAGAACCTGCTTTGGGATGTGCAGGTGGATCCCGCCCGCAAGATCCGTATAGGAAACAAACTCTACTTTGGCGAGGACAACTCTATGGTTGCCGAGGTGATTGACAACACCACCTCACGCGGTCGTGTGCTCCGATTCCTCTATGACGGTCCGCACGATGAGTTCAAGAAGGCTCTCTACGCACTTGGAGAGGCTCCCATCCCCACCTACCTCAAGCGTAAGGCATGCGCATGGTCTTTCGATGAGAACGGCAAGCCCGTACCCGTACCCATGTCGCAGAAGACTAAGAACGACTACTCCGATGAGGAGTGCTTCCAGACCATATTCGCAGCCAACGAGGGTGCCGTTACCGCTCCTACCGCCGGTCTCCACTTTAGCCGTGAGCTCATGAAACGTATGGAGATCAAGGGCGTGGACCGCGCATTCGTGACCATGCACTGCGGCCTGGGCAACTTCCGCGAAATCGACGTGGAGGACCTGACCAAGCACAAGATGGAGTCGGAGGAGATGTACGTTACCGAGGAGTGCGCCAACATCGTTAACAACGCCAAGCTGGGCGGTCACAAGATTTGCGCCGTAGGTAATACCGTCAACCGAGCCCTGGAGACCGTGGTCGGCACAGACCACCTGATCAAGGCGTTTGACGGCTGGACCAACAAGTTCATATTCCCGCCCTACAACTTTACCGTAGCTGACAGCATGATCAGCAACTTCCAGCTGCCGGAGTCAATCCAGCTCATGCTCACCTGCGCCTATGGCGGTTACGAGAAGGTGATGGCTGCATACAACCTGGCCGTTAAGGAGGGTTACAGGTTCGGCTGCTACGGTGACGCAATGCTTATCACAGACTGATTTATGGCCTCGCTGTACCTGTCGTTGGGAACCAATCTGGGTGACAGGCGGTCCAACCTTGAGACCGCTCTGACACTCATCGGCCAGCGTATAGGTACGGTTACCGGGGCATCGGACATTATAGAGACAGAACCGTGGGGTTACGAGAGCCCCAACCGTTTCATGAATATGGCGGCACAGGTGGAGACCGCTCTCACACCGGCCCAGGCACTTGAGGCCGCCAAGAAGATTGAGACGGAGATGGGACGCACCGCCAAGACCGATAAGGACGGATACAAGGACAGGATCATAGACATTGACCTGCTCCTTTACGACGACCTGGTCATGGAGACCCCGGAACTGACCATCCCGCACAAGTTCATGCACGTGAGACGTTTCGTGCTTGAGCCCCTGGCAGGGATAGCGCCGGAGCTGGAGCATCCGGTTCTGCACAAAACCATAAACGAACTGCTTAAAGAGAACTGACTATGGCCGACAACTATCTTGAAAACCATTATGAAGACTATCTCAAGCGCAAGGCCGCCTGGGAGAAATCACGTAAACACGGAATAAAGCCACGGCCGTCAGCTCCCGAGCAGCCCGATGACGAGGCGTTATAAAACCACCCAAACCAAGACTTATGAGAGAAATGACGCTGAGGGATATCCAGATGGTATCGCTCGACATACTAAAGCAAGTTCACAAGTTCTGCTGCGAGAACGGCATCAGATATTCTCTTGCATACGGCACCCTGATAGGAGCCATCCGTCACAAGGGATTCATTCCCTGGGACGATGACCTGGATATCATGATGCCCCGTCCGGACTATGACAGGTTCTGCAAGACTTTCCGGGCACAGGGATATGAGGTCGTTTCACGATACAACCGCCCGGACTGCATGATACCGTTTGCCAGAGTATGCGATACCAAAAGGACCTCTATCAGCACACTTGCTCCTTGGATAAGGAAACAGGATAATCTGGGAATCTGGATAGATATTTTCCCTGTAGATTCAGTATCCGATGATCCCGAACAGTTCAGGAAGACGTACCTGCTGTCCCGCAAGTTGCAGGACAAGTCTGTCAATTCAAGAAAGGCCATGAGGCCATTTACTGCCGATATGCCTTTCAACTTCAACCTGAACACACTCAAAAAGAAGATTTTCTACCTCTTCATGAGGTCGCCCGAAACTATTCTTGACGAGAAAGAGAAAGTAACACAGGCTTTTCCCTACGGCAGTACAAGACATGTCTCCCAATTGGCTTTCACCGGGATACAGCTCTATCTCGATGCAGACATCATGAACCACTACAAAGCGGTTCCTTTTGAAGACTCGGAGTTCTATGTCCTTGAGGATTATGATACATATCTCAGGACCATATACGGTGACTACATGCAACTTCCTCCGGAGAAAGACCGTCACCCGCTTCAGACATATATCAAATTCCGGTTCAAGGACTGATACATAACAAATGACTAAACGCAACAACAATATGATAGCCGTAATAATGGCAGCAGGAATGGGAACGAGATTCGGTCAGATGACAGAAACCATGCCCAAGGGATTCATTCCTTTCAAGGGCAAGCCCATGGTGGTACGCAGCATTGAGACCCTCATTGACTGCGGTATAGACCGGATTATCATCGGAACCGGTTACAAAAAGGAGTGTTATGAGGAACTTGCGCATATTTACCCGCAGATTGAGTGCGTATTCAGTCCTCTCTATGAGAAGACCAACAGCATGTACACTCTGTACAACTGCCGTGAAGCTATAGGCAACGATGATTTCATATTGCTCGAGTCCGATCTGGTCTTTGAAAAGAGGGCTATAACATCCCTTTTGGAGAATGATAACAAAGACATCATGCTCATCAGCCCTGTTACAAAATTCCAGGATCAGTACTATGTGGAAATGAATGAGAAAAGGGAACTGACAAACTGTTCCACCTGCAAGGATGACCTGAATCCATCGGGTGAACTGGTGGGAATACACAAGATCAGTTCCTCTTTCTATCATATCCTGACCGATGAGTACTCCAAGATAGCAGATTCAAAACCCAAACTGGGATATGAATACCAGTTGCTTGACGTATCCAAACGTATTTGTCCCATGAACGTTCTCAAAGTCGAGAACCTTCAGTGGTATGAGATAGACGACGTAAACGACCTTACTTACGCCGAAAACAATGTAAAAATCAACTAAAACCTCAAAATATGGCTAAGAGAGTGTACTTGGGAATGATTGCAGACATAATGCATCCCGGGCTGATAAACATAATAACAGAGGGAGCCAAATACGGCGATGTAATTATAGGACTGTTTACCGACAGAGCCATCGCCACACACAAACGACTCCCCTATCTTTCATATGAACAACGGAAAAAGGTTGTTGAGAGTATTAACGGAGTAAAGGAAGTCGTTCCCCAGGATGACTGGAGCTATGTTCCTAACCTAAGGAAATACAAACCGGACTACATTATTCACGGTGATGATTGGAAAGAGGGAAAAGCCAAACCTCTGCGGGATGAAGTATTCAGGGTCATGGAAGAGATTGGCGGTCAGGTAATAGAAATACCGTATACCTACGGCATCGACTCTTCAAGTCTGGCAAAGGAAATAGAGGCTTTCGGAACCACTCCTGAGGTCAGGATGAAGAAACTACGGAGACTTATCAATGCTAAACCTATCGTAAGAATACTGGAATCACACTGCGGTCTTACCGGTCTCATAATTGAAAACCTGAGCATTGAACAGGATGGTGAGACAAGACAGTTTGACGGTATGTGGTCCTCCTCCCTCACTGACTCTACGTCAAAAGGAAAACCTGACATTGAGGCCGTTGACCTTACAAACCGTCTTCATGACCTTAACGACACACTGGAGGTAACCACAAAACCGGTAATATTTGACGGAGATACCGGAGGAAAGACCGAGCATTTTGTGTTTACGGTAAGGACTCTTGAACGTCTTGGCGTATCGGCAGTAATCATTGAAGACAAAGTAGGACTCAAGCAGAACTCGCTGTTTGGAACTGAGGCAAAACAAACCCAGGCCACCATTGAGGATTTCTGCAGCAAGATCAAGGCCGGCAAGGATGCTCAGATAACAGAAGATTTCATGATAATTGCCCGTATTGAGTCGCTGATTGCAGGCAAGCCTGTCGATGATGCTCTTGAAAGAGCTTACGCTTATGTCAAGGCTGGAGCGGATGGCATCATGATTCATTCCAAGAACAAAGACGGAAAGGATATCAAGGAGTTCTGTGAACGTTTCCGCAATCAGGACAAAGTAACCCCCATAGTGGCCGTTCCTACTACCTACAACCAGTTTACAGAGGATGAACTGTCACAGTGGGGTATCAACGTGGTCATTTATGCCAACCACATGCTACGCAGTGCTTATCCCGCCATGGTTAATTGTGCCAAGTCCATCCTTGAAAACAAACGTTCATACGAAGCGAACGATATGTGTATGTCAATTAAGGAGATTCTCACACTTATTCCAGGAACAAAAAAGGAAACAAAATGATATCACCTGCTTTTTTCATAGACTCTCTCAAAAAGAGCGGTATTGAGTTTTTTGCCGGCGTACCCGACAGCCTTCTCAAGAATATCTGCGCGTATATAGCCGATAACATAGACTGTGATCACAACATAATAACAGCCAACGAGGGTGCTGCCATAGGTCTGGCTGCCGGATATCATCTGGCTACCGGAAAGGCCGGCGTTGTCTATATGCAGAACTCAGGTCAAGGCAACATCATCAATCCACTGGCCTCTCTTACCGATAAGGAGGTCTATAACATACCTGTTCTGTTGCTTATTGGCTGGCGCGGCCGTCCCGGAGTACATGACGAACCCCAACATGTCAAACAGGGCAAGATTACAACCGGGTTGCTCAATGTGATGGGTATAAACTATGAGGTCCTGTCAAAAGATGAGGACAAGGCTGCCATTCAGATTGCCAAAGCAGTAAAAGCACTGCAACAGAATGAAGTCTTTGCATTGGTGATAGAGAAAGATACATTCGATGAATACAAACTCCGCAACGTTGAGCTGAACGATCTTACCATGACCCGTGAGGAGGCCATTCAGCTGGTGGCATCGACCTTGGGACCAAAAGACGTGATTGTGAGCACCACCGGCATGATAAGCCGCGAACTGTTTGAGGCACGCACCGCATGGAATCAGGGACACGAACGTGATTTCCTGACCGTGGGATCAATGGGACATGCCAGCCAGATTGCACTTGGCATAGCCCTTGAAAAGAAGGACCGCAAGGTGTGGTGTTTTGACGGTGACGGCGCAACCATAATGCACATGGGCTCCTTGGCGATTGTAGCCAGCAAGAAACCGGCCAACTACGTACATGTGGTATTCAACAACGGAGCCCACGACTCTGTAGGCGGACAGCCTACGGTAGGGCTTAAGATAGACCTTCCCGCAGTAGCCAAGGCTGTTGGTTACACCGCCACATACAGCGTCTCCACAAAAGATCAACTCCAAGAACAACTGGCAGGACTGTCCACCCTTAATGGACCTGTCTTGCTTGAGGTTAAGGTAAAGAAAGGCAACCGCAAGGATTTGGGACGCCCCACAACAACCCCCATCCAGAACAAGGAGGCATTAATGGACTTTTTAAACAAATGACAATGGAACTGAAAGATATAAAGATAAAGAGGAACGTACTGCTTAATCCCGGACCCGCCACAACTACCGATACGGTAAAACTGGCACAGGTTGTCCCTGATATCTGCCCTCGTGAGAAAGAATTTGCAGGTCTGATGAAAGGACTCCGCAGAGACCTGCTTAAACTGGCGCATGCCCCCGAGGATGAGTATACCACAGTACTGTTCTGCGGATCAGGAACCATCAACATAGACATCTGCATCAACTCTCTTGTACCTGACGGGAAAAAGATTCTGGTTGTTGACAACGGAGCCTACAACTCACGTGCCGTTGAGGTATGCCGCATGTACCATATCCCTCACATTGACCTTAAGTCAAGCATATTTGAGCAGCCGGACCTAGCCGTAGTGGAACGCACGCTTAAGGAGAATCCTGATGTGGCCGTTGTTTACTGCTGCCATCACGAGACCGGTACAGGTGTACTCAATCCCATACGCGAAATAGGTGCTTTGGCCCACAAGTACGGAGCCATTTTCATTTCAGATACAACATCAAGCCTGGGTATGATTCCTGTTGATGTCAAGAAGGATAACATAGATTTCTGCATGGCATCGGCCCAAAAAGGTCTGATGGCTATGTCCGGACTCTCTTTCATAATAGGCAGGACCGATATTATAAAGGCCTCCAAGGATTATCCTACCCGTTCTTACTACTGCAATCTATTCCTGCAGTATGAATATTTTGAGAAAACCGGCGAGATGCATTTCACTCCGCCTGTGCAAACCATCTATGCCACCATCCAGGCACTCAAGGAGTTCTTTGCCGAGGGAGAGGAAGCCAAGTTCGCACGTCACCGCAGAGTGTATGAAGCTATCAGGAAGGGAGTGACATCAATGGGATTTGAAACCGTGATTGACCCCAAGATAGAGTCTGGACTTGTAGTATCGGTAAAGTACCCCGATAACCCCAACTGGGATTTTGACAAGGTGCATGACTACTGCTACGAACGCGGGTTCACCATCTATCCCGGCAAGATTTCTACAACTAACACTTTCAGGCTGTGCTCTCTGGGCACTATTGACGTCAATGACATTGAGAACTTCTTCATTGTGCTGAAAGAGGCTTTAAAACACTATAATATATCATGAGGATAGTAATTTGTGGAGGAGGCGGTTTAGGACATACATGTGCCGGTGTCCTTTCAAACAGTAAGGACATCATTGTTGACATGCTTACCAACCGGCCCAAGCAATGGAACCATGAGTTTGTCATAAACAAGCCCGATGGAACCAAACTTACGGGCAGGCTTGACAGGATAAGCGACAATCCGGCAGAACTGATTCCTGATGCCGACCTGGTCTTATTCTGCCTGCCGGCTTTTATGGTTGAGCAAACGGTCCTTAAGATCAAGCCATACCTCAATCCCGGAACAATTACCGGTTCGGTAGTAGGTTTCACCGGATTCTTTATTTATTGCCACAAGCATCTGGCCCAGACAAGCAAACTGTTCAGTTTTCAGCGTGTTCCATATATATCAAGGGTGGTCAGCTACGGACAGGAGGCGAATCTGCTTGGTTTCAGGGACAAACTGATAATGGCGACCGAGAATATCCCTGAAAAGGAACAGTTCCGCTCACTAATAGAAAGATTATTTGGAGAAGAGACGGAACTGACC
The DNA here is from genome assembly GCA_045131955.1 of Bacteroidaceae bacterium. GTDB lineage: Bacteria > Bacteroidota > Bacteroidia > Bacteroidales > Bacteroidaceae > Colenecus. Next base: position 3,426 of record JBGURN010000183.1, on the reverse strand, counting down.
GATACTTTCTATGAGGTGACTTTGAGCAACAGCAATCCCATACTCCATACAGGACGGCTTTACACTATGTGGAAAGACTGGGACGGAAAGCCTTTTGACCGATGCAGCCTTTTTTATAAGGAGTGGACTCTCCAGACTTCAGAACTTGAAATCAGGATGGATAGGGAGTTTTTTGCTTTACTCCACAAGTTAAATGTGAATACACGGTTCATCTCCACCCTGCTTGAACACTACGAATCAACTGATGCGGAGGGGATGACAGCCAAAATACAAAGTATAGGATCACTGTCTACCATACTCTCCCCTATGAAGGAAACGGATGGCGGATGGGTTCCCGATTTTACGAGCCGTTACTTTACCGAAGATTTCCCATACGGTTTGAGTTTTATATATAATCTGGCAAAGGAACATAATGTTGACTGCCCCAACATTGAAAAGGTGTTGAAGTGGGGCCTTTCCAAAATAACTCATAATTAACGTAATGACCGAAGTTAATCAGCAAAGGATAGCCAAGAACACCCTGCTGCTCTATGTAAGGATGTTGATAGTGATGGTGGTGGGACTGTACACCTCCAGAGTCATTATCAATGCCCTGGGAACTGAGCATTACGGCGTGTATGATGCCGTTGGATCAATCGTGATGATGGTATCGTTCATAAGCTCCACCATGTCATCGGCCTGCCAACGCTATTATTCATACGAGATGGCCAAAGGTAACAGCAACGGACTTCAGCTGGTGTTCAACCTGAGCCTGACCGTATTCTTTATACTCACAGTCCTGATAGTGATCCTGGGCGAGACCTTAGGCGTCTGGTACCTGGACAACAGGATGAAAGTGGGAGAACATATCGAGGCGGCGCACTGGGTGTTCCAGTTCAGCGTATTCTCCTTTGCCATGATAATACTTCGTACCCCCTATCAGGGTATGGTGGTGGCCAAGGAGAAGATGAAGGTGTTCGCCTACCTGAGTCTGTTCGAGGCCTTTGCCAATCTTGTTATTGCCATTCTTCTGTCACATACCCAGGATGACAAGGACAGCAGACTTATTCTCTATGCCGGATTGCTGGCCGGAGTACAGCTCGTCAACACCATCTTCTACTGGATATACTGCAACCTTTTTTACGGCGAATGCAGGTTCAGGTTCACCATGGACAGAAAGAGGTTCAAGGAGATATTCTCCTATGCCGGATGGAATCTGATAGGCTCATCGGCCGATGTACTCAAAAGCCAGGGTCTGAGCCTTCTGCTGAACTCTACATTCGGTCCTATCGTAAGTGCGGCCAGAGGTATAGGTAACAAGGTATACATAACTCTCTCGCAGCTCAACACCAATTTCTTTACCGCCACCCGACCTCAGCTCTACAAGTCATACGCGGCTGGTGAGATGGACGATATGCGTAAGCTGATATGCCAGAGTACCAGATTCTCATATTTCCTGCTGTTCCTGGTTGCACTCCCCTTACTCCTGGAGACCCATTTCATACTCCCCATCTGGCTGAGAGGACGTAATGTGCCCGATGAGGCATACCTCATAACGCAGCTTATGCTGATTGACGGCATGCTCAACTGCTTTACCAGTCCCATGGCCGCATCCATTCAGGCTACCGGCAAGATACGCAACTATCAGCTGGTCATAGGCTGTACGCTACTCATGATTGTCCCGTTGTCATACATCGGAATAAAATATCTGGGACTGCCACCTGCATCGGTGTTCGTAATCTCCATAGCGGTTACATTCTTTACTCACATAGAACGTCTGTGGTTCATGCGCAGACAGATAGGACTGGATATAAGGAACTATCTGCGTACGGTACTGGTTCCGGTCATTACAGTTACCGTGATAAGTACGGCGCTGTCACTGCTGGTAAAGGTGTATGTGACTCCCCTGTTTGAGACGGAATGGCTCGGACCGCTGGTAGTGATTGCAGCCAGCATGCTTATTGTATGCCTATTTGTCTACACCATCGGTACTACTAAAACGGAGCGCAAACATGCCATTGAGATGTTCTGTAACGTAATCAAATCCCTTAGAAAAAAATGATTGACAACGATATACAACTTGCACTGAGAGCCCAATTCAATCCAGACGGTTCAAACCTGCGTAAAATGCAGCTTAAACTCCTTGACATACTCATAGAGTTTGACAGGATCTGCAGAAAAAACGATATAAACTACTGGCTGGATTCGGGAACCCTTCTCGGCGCTGAAAGACACGGCGGTTTTATTCCATGGGATGACGACCTTGACGTATGCATTCTTAAAAAAGACCGGAAGAAACTGGCCAGGGCTCTTAAAAAGGATCTGCAGGCACCATTTTCATTTGCAGATGCAAACTCCATCAAGGGTTACACCCGTCGTTGGGGTAGGATCTGCAACAACAACGTCACGGTGACCAGGATGGTCCCCGACCCCAAGGTCAAGGGTGACACCATGAAACGGGAGGAGAGCATATGGCTCGACATATTCTATGAAACGAACGGTGTTCCGGCAGTATCAAGAAAGATTGACCTGTTTTACGGACGCTGCTACCGCCGCCGTTACAACCTTATTCAGGATGGCTGGTTGAGACATATGACGGGAGTCCTGCTCTACCCTCTGGCTGAACTGACCATAGCTACCGCTCGGTTTATAGGCAGGGTGTTACACACGGATTCACTTATTCACGATTACGGGACGGGATTCTATACCCAGCGTTTCCTCAGTGACATATTTCCCCTAAAGGAAATGGAGTTTGAGGGACACATATTCAAGGCCCCCTGCAATGTGGACCATTATCTTACTGTACTTTACGGTAAATGGAACTCCATTCCCGACAAAAAGGAGAATCACCAGCTGTTGGATATAGTCGTGAAACGATAGGTCGGTACATAATGAACTTTTGACTATCTTTGGAAACATAAAGAACCGGTAAGATATGAACATAGCGATAATCATAGCGGGCGGATCGGGAGCCAGAATGCAGCAGGACATACCCAAACAGTTCCTGAATGTATTCGACAAGCCTGTAATCCTCTATACCCTGGAGGCTTTCCAGAATCATCCTGAGATCGATGCCATCGAGGTGGTATGCATAGAAGGATGGCATGAGATACTGCGCGCTTACTGCAAACAGTTCAACATCACCAAGCTGGAAAACATAGTGAACGGAGGCAAATGCGGACAGGAGTCCATCCGCAACGGACTGATGGATGTACGCTCACGTCATAAGGATGACGATATAGTACTCATTCATGACTCCATCAGGCCTATGATATCGGACAAGATAATATCCGACTGCATAAGCGTATGCCGCCAGCACGGCAATGCCATAACGGTGATTCCCTGTGCCGAGGCTATGCTCACCACATCGGACGGCAAAAGTTCCGATGACCTTTACGACCGCGACTCGCTCAAGAGGACACAGACCCCACAGGCTTTCCGAATAGG
>JBGURN010000182.1:0-2537 GCA_045131955.1 Bacteroidaceae bacterium | reverse complement strand
CCATTAAAAAAAAACCTCAATTATTTTATAAAAACCAAAAGGCCACAGATAGAACCGTCCCTATTGTCCCCCAATTGTGCCCCTATTTGAAGGTGGTGGAGTAGGTGTACTCGTATTCACGGCAGACTGCTGTGCCCAGGATTCCGGCTCCTCCTTTCACGTTGTGCAGGATGGTGACAGGCTCCGACATGAAGGTTATATCGGCATTGGCATAATCCATGCAGGATTTCTGATAGTAATAGTAGGCACTGGAAATGGTGTAGACCTTTACCCTTACAAGATAATCCACCTGATCCTTGATCAGATCGGCGATGGATACAGGGGCGTGCGTGCCGTTGTATTCCTCCTCATCCTCTTCATCGTCTTCATCTTCATCGTCTGGCTGGTCGTAGTCAATACCGTAGACAGGATAATCGTAATAGGGGAACAGCAGGGTGTCGGGCTTGTTCATCAGGATTTCCACTGATATTTTGTCACCCTTCTTGAGGTAGGAGTCATCAAAGGTGAATCTGGTGGGGCCGCAGTCATACTCGATATCCAGCTCAGTGCCGGCCATCTCGGTCGATCCGGCCGATGTCTGGCCCATAAGGACCTTACTTGATGTGGGAATCATCCAGTAGGGGTCATTGGACAGGGTATCCCAATCTGTCATGTTCCATCGGTAGTACACCATATAAGGATGGATCTCGATGACATAGAAATCGGTCGTATCCTTGCGTCCGGGCAGCTCTATCTCTGCCACGAGGACTGAATCAATACTCTTGTATCGGATAGGAATCTCCTCTTCATCACCGAACAGCTCGCTCAGCGTCTTGCCGCCTACAAAACTCTTGGTGTATGATGACATGGTTATGTCATGGGCGTAGGGGATGGTGTCGGTCGCGGTGACGGTCCCGTACTGGGGATGTGAGGCCCTTATGCTTATTATGTCACCCTCCATGGTGATACGGCTGTCCTGGAATCCATGGATGCTGTCCACATACCGGGCATCCAGTTCCACACCGTTGATATCAACACTGACCGTTACGCCGTCGGACTGGTCGAGAACCTGTCCTGTCCTGGATACGTCCAGGAAAAAGGCGCTGCGGCTTACCGATATATAGGTCTGCTGTCCGGCCTCAACTACGCTGTTCATTATGAGCATGCGCTTTCCGTCCTTGCCTTTGTATTCGATATCCATGGTGCAGGAGACCAGTGTAAGGGCCGATAAGGCCGATATGATGATGTTCTTGAGTTTCATAATCCTAGAATGATATTGAGTAACTGAAAGTGGGGAGGATGGGGAACAGGGTGAGCTGTCTAAGTGAACGTATCTCCTGATACTCATATTCACCTTCCTCAGTCCGGTTCGAGGCGTGGTCGGTAAAGACGTAGATCAGGAACGGGTTACGGTTGTTGTAAGCGTTGTAGATGCTCAGGTTGATGGTCCGTTCGGCCCTCTTGAGCTGCTTGTGCCAGTTAAAGCTCAGGTCCAGACGATGGGTGGGGTTGAGCCTGAGGTTGTTGCGGTTGTCATAATATCCCAGTACGTTGGAACCGTATCCGCCCTCCTCCTGGATGAGGGGAGCTCCGTCATAATACTGTGTGTAAATGGTTCCGCAGTTACCTGTCTCGTAGAGCCATGTGGCTGACATGTCGAACTTGTCACTGAACTTGTAGCTGCAGGTTATGTCAAGCTTGTGACGACGGTCGTATTTGGCATCGAACGTACGTCCGCCGTTGACTGTCATGCCGGGACGGTCAAACTTGCGCTGTGTCTTGCTCCAGGTGTAGGCAATCCATCCGTTGAACCTTCCGACAGAACGCTGCGCCATGAATTCCATTCCGTAGCTCCAGCCCTGACCCATGGCAACCTTCTTCTGCCATTCGGTATCGCCGGCCATGTATGACGAACCTTCCTTGTACTCCAGCAGGTTGTCCATATGCTTGTAATAACCCTCCAGAGTGAAATCGGCCAGGCCCTCAATGCTGTATGCGGCTCCTGCAGCTACCTGATGCGAATGCTCCGGCTCGATCTTGTCGGTTACCGGAACCCACAGGTCGGTGGGCAGGTTAATCATGTTGTTTGAGAGCAGATGCACATACTGTGTCATATAGGCGTAACCTGCCTTGAGCGAGAGGTCATCGGTTATAAGGAATCGGGTGCTCAGACGCGGTTCTATGGAGTTGTAGTAGCGTCCGTTCACCAGAAAACCTGCATAACCGGCACCTATATTGGTCTTTATGACATCGGTCAGCTCTATGTCATCCTCAAAGTAAAACTGGAACTCATGGGCCGATATCTTCTTGGAACCGTAGTTCTGGTCCATGGTCTCAGGCTGTATGGAGTCGTTCTGGCTGGTAGACCTCATGTATATGTCCATGACGTCGGGAGTGAAACGGTGACGTGTATAGCTGCCTCCGAACCTTATGTCCTGACGTGTGGAGGGAGACCAGTGGAAATCGTTACGGAGCGACAGGTCATAGATGCCGGATTTCATGGTTATTCCCAGGTCGCTGGTGCTCTTGTCCTTGCGGTTCACCTCATTGATGCCTAT
>JBGURN010000181.1:0-2075 GCA_045131955.1 Bacteroidaceae bacterium | reverse complement strand
AGGTAAGGGTGATTCTTGTATTTGAGCTGGCTGCGGTCACCTACGCTTGCATAAGCAGCTTCCGCGGTACCATTTCTTACCGTCACGACCTGACCGTTGATCTCAACCTTTTCAGTCCTGTTAGCTGTATCAACCTCTACTTCGTTGACGGTATATTCAATTCTCTTATCCGTGAGCATGAACACGGCAGCCTCGCCGGCTTTCAGCGTGAAGTAACCGTCTTCATCTTTCTCTACTTCGACAGGATTGCCTTCTTCGTCCTCCCGGTCTTTGTAATAAACGCTGGTGCATACGACTTCATTATTCGCATTCGTCTGGCCTGCGAACAGAGGTTTTATCTCATCGTGGTTTAAATAATCCTTAAAGAGCGCCTGGAACTTGTACTCCAGGTTGACAAATCTCGGATCGACTCCGTCCGGCATCTGCTTTTCGACAACAACTTCGCCCGGACGCAGAACTTTCAGGTTGAACTGAATGTCCAGGTTGGATGCGCCTGCGCCGCGCTCCATATAGAAAGCCTTGAAGTCGTGGTTGGTGTAGTCTGCGAATGTATCCGGTGTCCCATTTCCGTCCACATCCTTCCAGGTTATGGTATTGATCTTGGCTTTCACGTCGGCTGGTGTGCTGCTGTCGTTCAACACATCCATAAAAATCTCGTACAGCGTTTTCTTTCCTTCAAGGCTTGACCCGGCAGGATTATTGACCTCGCCGTTGGCGAAATCGATGGTGCCGCTCAACGGCTCATGAATACCGCCGATGTCAAGTACGAGCACCCCGTCGATGTAAACCCACATATCATCATCGCCGGTGAATTTAAAGACCATGGGATCTCCGTTATCCACCCTGCCATCCTTGAGCTGGGTGAAGTCCGCCTCCATCTTCATGCCCGTGAAGAAGTTAGGGATCCCCTGTGTGCCATAAATGTTCTCATAGGTACGGCCATCGCCGACAGGCAATTCGCCTACTGCCTCGCCGTCCGTGTATTCATTTCCGTACTGATTCATCAGACGGGAGACATTTTTGGTCATATCAATATCGTTAAACGGCATATAATGACCATGTGTATAATATGTATGACCCGGCGCGGTATCATAAGGATACGGCGTAGCCGCCTGACGGTAGACAGTAAACTCGGTATTGCCGTCTTTTCCCAGGAAAGCATAGTTGTCCTCAGAACGATAACGGAACATACCGGCTTCGTCATAGTAGCTCTTGAGGAACAGATTCGTCACACCGGATTGCGAGTATGTGACCGCACTTCCGTTATCTGTAAATAAGCCATACATAGCGCCCTTCGTCGAACTGGAGGGCAGTCCATCCTCCAGATACGGCTTAACCAGGGAATTCGCTAAGTGCGGTTGATAGCTGTTGGCAACATTGCGGTCATTTGCGACCACATCCGCCATGGAATCCAGTTTATCACCGGCATTATATTCAAAGTCATCTCTGCCGTAGTCAAATACCGTGATGTGGATGCCCATGGCTTCGCTGTCAACGGTATCGACCCTCTCAGCTGCCCCTCCGGGCATAGTGCTGGCAACCGCAAACATAAACACATCAGAGGTATTCTCAACACGGGTGCCGGTGGACAAACTTGCCTCGTCCCCATCAACGGTCACATGCAGACCTGCGTAATCGTATGCGGTCTGATCCCAGTTCTCGAGTGAAGTCCCGTAATCACCATTGTCCTTGCCGATCAGCGTCAGCCTGGAAGGAGTGCTGTTAATTGTCTGAGGCGGATCTGATGAGTGCATCGGATTAATGTATACCGTTTCGTTTGTTGTCGGGTCTGTCGAATAGACGCAGTAATAGCCGCCTTCCAACCGGTAATTCCAATACACATTCTTGTCTGTCTCACGCCAGTATACGTAATCGCCGCCATCATATACGCGTACAAAAGTACCATCGCTCGCAAGAGCAAACAGTTGTTCATTGCCCTCACTGTCCTCGAACTTGCGGTAGATCAGGAAATTGTCGTTGACGGTGAGGTCCTGCACAGAGACCTTGCGCGCGGCAAAGCTGTCGAACTGGTCGGATACTTCGCAGACCCTGAAGCGATAAGCTGCAGAGTTGGT
>JBGURN010000180.1:0-1596 GCA_045131955.1 Bacteroidaceae bacterium | reverse complement strand
ATCCCGAAGTGTGCGAGTCATTGAGAGTGGGATTCGGCGAAGTGCTCCAACAGAATCCTCTTGCACTGAGTGTCGCATTGCCGGAATCCGTGACCTCGCCGACGCAAACCGCAGTGTTACTACCTTTTACACTGACACCTAGGGTGTTCACCCCGGGAAACGCCAGCGCGGCAGGTTGGAGGTCGTATTCATAACCGACGATGACGGAATCCTCCCGAAACCTCAACTCACACTCCGCCAGGTAGCCGTTCTCGATCGTATATGGATTCCCGTTGATAAGGGTAATGGTCCACACCCCGTTCAAGGGACAGCCTACCAGATTGCTGAATGACACGTGCGGATGATAGACTTGGGTCATATTGGCTACATGGGTGGAATCCACATACTGTGAAGTAATGGAACTATACGGGTTGTTGCTGGTAATGAGGTTGTTATAGTCCGTCACATAGCCGTTTCCGCCAGCATATTGGTAGCCTTGGGTGGTGTTGTCAGACCAGCAGTAGTTCCAGCACGTCCCGATAATGTTGGAATCCGGGTCGCAAAAGTTGCCGTAGCTATCCGGACGGGACCAGCCGAAATGGGGGTCTGACCCGCCCATTATCGGCCATCCTTGTTCGGATGCGGGAATCTGGGAATAGCAACCGCTGTTGCTTTGATACTTGGTCTTGAGGATGCTTGCGCTCAGTCCGTTCGGGCAAGTCAGATTTATCCAAAGGTCGCTCACATCACTTTGTTCCATCTTCAACCGGACAAAATAGATGTCTTCGGCGCCCTGCACGAAATCGCCATTCGGAAATCCCGTCACCAAGAAAGATTTGGAGACACCGCATCCACCATTGCACTCCACCCCGATGGGTATAAACAGCGCGGAGGTGTCAACATACCGGTTTTCGTGGTACTTCGGCTTCCAAAGGTGAAAATTCAGCACGATATCTTCATTCAAATTGTACTGAAACTGACGAATCGAATCGCTACACACAAACACGCTGCTGTCTATCAACACATACCCCACATACAGCATGTCGTCGCCTGGCTCGAAAGGAAAATCCGGATCTGACATCTGCGCTTTCAGGGAGACAGCGTGCGGGACATCGGCACTGACGTGACGGATGCCTGAAAGAGAACCGCCAGTGTTCACCATCTTAATGCTTGCCTTGTCGCGACTCGTCGAGACAGCGAGCAGATACGTCTGCGGCTTCTGGAGCATGACACAGAAAGTGTGCGAACCGGGTGACAACTTTTGCGAGAAGTGGGCAATCTGTCGTCCTGACAGCTCATAAACCACAACATTCACCTGATCCTCGTAAGGAAGATTCAGGGTAAACTCCGTAATCCCGTTGAAAGGATTCGGGACATTTTGATACAAGTGGAAAGATTTGTCAAGGTCATACGAGTGGACACCCACCTCCGATGTGACCCAAATGGTGTCCGGGAAATAGAGTTGTTGCGTCCACCCGCGGGTCAGGTTTTGCAGCGTCACATGATGCAGTTGGGTATATTGTCCCAGATTGTCCTGTGCGGTAAAGCGGATGACGGATTGCGCCGACAACCCTGACACCAGTATCGCTAATATCACGAATAAGGAGATGAGTTTTT
>JBGURN010000179.1:0-14466 GCA_045131955.1 Bacteroidaceae bacterium | reverse complement strand
GATGAGGGTGCTAACCTTACCGAGGAGGAGGTACGTGACTGGTGCCGTGGCAAGATTGCCCGATACAAGATCCCCAAATATGTATTCTTTGTTAAGGAATACCCGCTTACAGGCAGCGGCAAGATCCAGAAATTCAAACTTCGCGAACTGAGCCTGAAGCTCTGCGAGGAGAAGGGTATAGAAGTTATCTGATTATGGAAATAAACGAACAGATCAAGCAGATGGCCATGCGTCTTCGCGGACTTCGCGAGGATCTGGATATGTCTGTTGAGGAGGTTGCCTCCAAGTGCGGCATTGCTCCTGAGGAGTTGACACGTTATGAGTCGGGCGAATCGGATATACCGATGAATTTCCTCTGCAACGCGGCAAACGTATTCGGCGTTGAGCCTTTGGAACTTTTCTCCGGCGACGCTCCCAATATGAGCAGCTACTGGCTGGTACGTAAGGGCAAGGGTCCCGTAATTGAGCGTCAGAAAGCCTATAAGTATCAGGCACTGGCCATGGGATTCAAGCACGCCAAGGCATCACCCTTTATCGTGACCGTAGATCCCAAGATGGAGAGTGAGATGCATCTGAACTCACATGAGGGACAGGAGTTCAACCTGGTGCTCAAAGGCACGCTGCTGCTGAGCATCGGAGGTAAGGAACTGACTCTGAACCCTGGTGACAGCATATACTTTGATTCAACACAGCCCCATGGCATGAGGGCGCTTAACGGTGAACCCGCCAGGTTCCTTGCCATCATATTCTGAGAAACATGTTAGAGAAATACCTGAAGAAAGTTGAGTTCGATTCACTGGAGGATTTCCAGAAGAACTTTGAGATAATAGTTCCTGACAACTTCAATTTCGGCTATGACGTGGTCGATGAGTGGGCCAGGACAAATCCTGACAAACTGGCTCTGCTCTGGACCAATGACGAGGGCGCCGAGGTCCGCTATACTTTTGCCGACATAAAGCACAAGTCAGATCAGGTGGCCTCATTCTATCAGTCTCTGGGCATAGGCCGCGGCGACTGCGTAATGATGATGCTCAAACGCCGTGCCGAGTTCTGGTTCTCAATCGTAGCTCTGCACAAGCTGGGTGCCGTGGCAATTCCCGCTACCCACCTGCTCACCCCCAAGGACCTTATCTATAGAGCCAACTCAGCCAAGATAAAGATGATTGTAAGTGCCGATGAGCCCATAATGATCCAGCACGTGAACGATTGTCTCAAGGACGCTCCTTCGGTAAAGGTTCTGGTGGCTACCGGTTCTTACAACAAGGACGGATGGCACAGCATGGACGAGGGTATGAAGAATGCTCCCGAATTCGTGCGTCCCGCCAAGGTGAACGACAATCACGATATATCGCTGCTGTACTTTACATCGGGCTCAAGCGGAAACCCCAAGATGGTTGCCCATAACTTCCTCTATCCGCTGGGTCACATCGTGACAGCCAAGTACTGGCACAATGTAAACGAGAACAGCCTGCATCTTACCGTTGCCGATACCGGTTGGGGTAAGGCAGTGTGGGGTAAGCTCTATGGACAGTGGCTCTCAGGCGCTGCAGTGTTCGTATATGACCACGAGAAGTTCACTCCTGCCAATATCCTGGCAGCTATGGCCAAGTACCGTGTGACTTCATTCTGCGCACCTCCTACCATATACCGCTATCTCATACGTGAGGACCTGAGCCAGTATGACCTGAGCGCGCTCAAGTACTGCACTACCGCAGGTGAGCCTCTCAATCCGAGCGTATTCGAGTTCTGGAAAGAGCATACAGGCCTGGATATCCATGAGGGATTCGGTCAGACTGAGACCGCAATGACCATCGGTACATTCCCCTGGATGACTCCCAAACCCGGATCACTGGGTGTGCCCAATCCTGCTTATGACATGGACCTTCTAACGAACGACGGCCGTTCTGCAGAGGATGGCGAGAGCGGTGAGATCATACTTCATACCGACAAGCGTCTGCCCCTGGGCCTGTTTGAGGAGTATTATCATAATCCCGAACTGACCAAGACTGTTCATTATAACGGTATTTACCACACCGGTGACGTGGCATGGCGTGACGGTGACGGTTACTACTGGTTTGTAGGCCGTACCGATGACGTTATCAAGAGCTCCGGTTACCGTATCGGACCGTTCGAGGTTGAGAGCGCCCTTATGACTCACCCCGCTGTTGTGGAGTGCGCCGTTACAGGTGTTCCCGATGAGGTCCGCGGACAGGTGGTCAAGGCTACCATCATACTGGCCAAGGAGTATAAGGATTATCCCGATAAGGAGGCGCTGATCAAGGAGATCCAGGATCACGTCAAGAAGGTATCGGCTCCTTATAAATATCCGCGTGTGGTGGAGTTTGTTGATGAACTGCCCAAGACTATTAGCGGTAAGATTAAACGCGTGGAGATCCGCAATAAGGACGCTGAGGCTGCTAAGTGATTGCCTCCGGCGGGGGCTCGCCGCTCCGCGGCTCGGCCTTTTTTGACTTTTGGGGCCCTTTGGGCCAAAAGTCCGGGACAGGATCCTATCTGCGTATTAGATACACGACCTTTTTTTAGTTTGGGGCGGCGGCGCCCCAAACCCGTTCAGCGGGATTATATCCCGCTTCACTCTGCCGGCCTCCGGCCGGGTAAAACTAAGACCTCGCTAGCTTTGCTCGCGAGGCCTTAGTTTTACTGGGTGCAGCTGGAAACCTATCTGCAGGTTAGAATCACGCACGTGGACACGCAGGTGCAATCGTATTTCATTTTTTTTCATCCTGTTGAACACCGCTAGGTGCACAAATTTTTGGGGGATTTGGCAGGCAAAACCATCGACGCCCATGTCGTTGTGAATGGGAGGGGCCCGCCGCGAAGCGGTGGGAGGGATAGGCCGAAGGCCGTAGTTTTGACGTCAAACCCCCAAAAATTTCCCATAAAAAGAAAAAGGTTGGACGTTGGTCCAACCTTTTTAAGTATAGAAACTACGTGTTAGTCTTTTACCAGCTCCATACCGGCCTTGATGGCCTTCTCGTTCAGTGGCAGGTATTTCCAGTTACGCTCTGATACGGAGTGCTTGATGCCTTCCATCACGTAATCTACCTGGAGAATGGGGCGTATCTTCATGAACGCTCCAAGCAGGAACATGTTGGCTACCTTTGAGGCGTTGATCTTGGCGGCCTCCTCGATGGCCTTGATGGGGTAGATTGTGATATCGGTGCGTGTGGGCTTGCGGGTGATGGTACTCGGAGTGTAGATGAGTACGCCGCCGGGCTTTACCATCGGCTCGAACTTGTCCATTGACTGCTGGTTCAGGATGATTGCGGTACTGAACTTCTGCAGGATAGGTGAGCTGATACGGCTGTCGCTCAGGATAACCGTAACGTTTGCTGTACCTCCACGGATCTCAGGACCGTATGACGGCATCCATGAAACCTCCAGGCCCTGCATAAGACCTGAATAAGCTATTATCTTACCCATTGAGAGGACACCCTGTCCTCCGAATCCGGCTATGATTATCTCTTCTGTCATGATTGTATCTCCTTATTATCTGGGTGCGTTCATGTCCATGACAAGCTTGCCATCGACCTTGATATCGCCCAGAGGATATTTCTTGAACATGTTCTCAACCATCCAGTCGTTGGCAGCCTTAGGTGTGAGACCCCAGCCTGAGTTGCAGTTTGATACAACCTCAACGATTGATGTTCCCTTCTTGTCACGCTGGTTCTCAAAGGCCTGACGAAGTGCCTTCTTGAGCTTACGTACATTACCGGGAGTATGTACTGAATGACGTGTTACGTAGCATACACCGTCCAGCTGAGCGAGCAGCGGGGTGATGTTGAGCGGGTAACCCATGGTCTTGACGTCACGGCCGCGGGGGCAGGTGGTGGTCTTCATTCCCTCCAGAGTGGTGGGAGCCATCTGACCTCCGGTCATACCGTAGATACCGTTGTTTATGAATACGATCACGATGTTCTCGCCGCGGTTGCAGGCGTGCATGGTTTCACCGGTTCCGATGGCAGCCAGGTCACCGTCACCCTGGTAGGTGAACACGAACTTGTCGGGCTGCACGCGCTTGATGCCGGTGGCAACGGCGCAGGCGCGACCGTGAGCGGCTTCAACCACATCGAACTTGTAGAAATCATAGAGGAACACTGAGCAGCCTACAGGTGAGATACCTATTACGTCATGCTCGATGCCCATCTCCTCGATAACCTCGGCAATGGTGCGTACAACAACGCCGTGGCCGCAGCCGGGGCAGAAGTTGAACTGCTTCTCGGCCATCAGACGGCTTTTCTGATAGACCAGATTCTCAGGTTTGATTATATCGTTTACTTCCATTGCTCCAGTTTATTTGATATTAAAGTAGTTGTAGAGAGCGGTCTCAATCTCCTCAGGTGTGGGAACCATACCACCCAGACGGCCAAAGAAGCCGACGGGTTTGCGGCCCTCGACAGCCAGACGGATATCCTCAATCATCTGACCGGCGCTCAGCTCAACTGACATGAGGCCCTTGATGCGGGGGTTGTCTGCCAGCTCGCGGATCTGGTCGTAGGGGAAAGGATAGAGTGAGATGGGGCGGAACAGGCCGATCTTGTGACCTTTGGCGCGTGCCAGCTCGATGCTCTTCTGTGCTATACGGGCAATGATACCGAAGGCTACGATTACGTATTCGGCGTCATCGCACTGAATCATCTCATAACGGATCTCGTTCTTCTCCATCTCGCGGTATTTCTTCTGGAGACGGATGTTAACCAACTCGTGCTCCTGCGGAAGCAGGTTCAGAGAGGTTACGTAACGACGCTCCTTACCTACAGGGGTACCGTTGGTAGCCCAGTCGGGATACTCGGTCATGCGGGGGCGCTGTGCAGGCAGATAGATCTTCTCCATCATCTGACCCAGGGCACCGTCGGCAAGGATCATTGTCGGGTTGCGGTACTTGAATGCGAGGTCGAATCCAAGTGCTATGAAGTCAGCCAGCTCCTGGACCGATGAGGGGGCCAGTGTGAGCAGCTTGTAGTCACCGTGGCCACCGCCCTTTACAGTCTGGAAATAGTCAGCCTGGCTGGGCTGGATGGTTCCCAGTCCGGGACCTCCACGTGATACGTTGATAAGCAGACAGGGCAGCTCGGCACCTGCCAGATATGATATTCCTTCTGCCATCAGACTGATACCGGGGCTTGATGATGATGTCATAACCCTGTGACCTGTCGATGCACCGCCATAGACCATGTTGATGGCGGAAACCTCACTCTCTGCCTGGAGTACTGCCATGCCTGTGCGGGCGGTGGCATCGGTCTCCATCAGATATTCCATTACCTCCGTCTGCGGAGTGATGGGGTAACCGTAAAAGGCATCGGCGCCGGCGCGGATAGCGGCCTCGGCAATTGCCTCGTTGCCTTTCATAAGTCTCATTTCTCTTTCTTCCATAATTACTCCTCTACTTTTACCCTATAGACTGAAATCACTCCGTCCGGGCAGATAATGCCGCAGTTAGTGCAACCAATACATGCTTCGGGGTTGGCCATGTATGCATAATGGTAACCCTTGCTGTTTACAGCCTCTGTCATGCCCAGTACCTGCTTGTCGCAAGTGGAGACACAGAGCTCGCAGCCTTTGCAACGTTCAGCATCAACTGTGACGGCACCTCTAATTTTTGCCATGATATAAATATTGTTTCTTGTGTGGTTATTGATTCGTTATCTTGGTGAGAGGTTGTCACCGGTATTGGCAATCTCTGTGAGGTTAACCTCAAAGATGAGAGCCGAATAGGCGGGGATTTCACCTCTTGTGTTGTTTCCGTATCCGAGCTGGTAGGGGATGTACATCTTCCAGAAGTCACCTACATGCATGTACATGACTGCCGATGTAGCTCCTTCAATCAGGTCATCGACCTCAAATGAGGTGGGGATGTTGATTGACGGATCCAGCGTGGCGGTCTTGAATGACTGGTCCACGACCTGACCCTCGGGATAGTTGCCGGAAGGTATGAGACGGATACGGTAGTTGCATCTTATACTGTCTGAGAAGTAAGGTGAACGGTCTCCGTCTCCCTTTTTCAGCACCTCGACGTAGACATACGAGTTGGTTCCCCATTGTTTCTGGGGATCGAGCTTGTATGAGAGTATCTTGATCTTCTGTCCTTCGGCTATGTTGGCAGTGTCCAGGTCTGCAAAACCGTCGGCAAGCGCAGCGATATACTCGGTGTTGCGCTTCTTCCAGTTTGCATGGTCATCGGCCTTCTCGGTCTCACCGCATGCGGTAAGGAGAATGACGGAAGCCAGGATTGAAAGGAGGGCTGATAATCGTTTCATAATCAGAGTGTCTTGAGCACGCTTGTGATTGAAACGGTATCTGACAGGATGTTGCAGAGGTCGCTTATGGCAACGCGCTTCTGCTCCATGGTGTCACGGTTACGCAGTGTAACGGTCTTGTCCTCAAGTGACTGGTGGTCAACGGTTACGCAGAAAGGAGTACCGATGGCATCCTGACGGCGGTAACGCTTGCCGATTGAATCCTTCTCGTCATACTGACAGTTGAAGTGGAACTTGAGGTCGTTCTGGATAGAGCGTGCCAGCTCGGGCAGTCCGTCTTTCTTTACGAGAGGCAGGATGGCCAGCTTGACAGGTGCCAGGGGTGCGGGCAGATGCAGGACGGTACGTGTCTCACCGTTCTCAAGGGCCTGCTCCTCATATGAGGCGCACATAACGCTCAGGAACATGCGGTCAACACCGATAGAGGTCTCGATGACGAACGGAGTATAGCTCTCGTTGGTCTCGGGATCAAAGTACTTGATGCTCTTGCCGCTGTACTTCTCATGCTGTGAGAGGTCAAAGTTGGTACGGCTGTGGATTCCCTCAACCTCCTTGAAACCGAAGGGCATGAGGAATTCGATATCGGTGGCGGCGTTGGCGTAGTGAGCCAGCTTGTCGTGGTCGTGGAAACGGTAGTGGTCTGCGCCGAATCCGAGGGCCTGATGCCACTTCATACGGGTCTCCTTCCACTTGGCGAACCAGTCGAGCTCGGTTCCGGGCTTGATGAAGAACTGCATCTCCATCTGCTCGAACTCACGCATACGGAATATGAACTGACGGGCTACGATCTCGTTACGGAAGGCCTTACCTATCTGGGCGATACCGAAAGGAATCTTCATGCGGCCGGTCTTCTGAACGTTCAGGTAGTTCACGAATATACCCTGAGCGGTCTCGGGGCGGAGATATATCTTCATGGCGCCGTCGGCGGTTGAACCCATCTCAGTTGAGAACATGAGGTTGAACTGACGTACATCGGTCCAGTTGCGGGTTCCGCTGATGGGGCATACGATGCCTTCGTCAAGGATGATCTGTTTGAGCTCCTCCAGGTTGACATCGTTCATGGCCTTCTTGTAACGGTCATGAAGGGCGTCACGCTTGGCGGCGTGCTCCAGTACGTTGGCTGAAGTGGCGCGGTACTTCTCTTCATCGAAAGAGTCACCGAAACGCTTGCGTGCCTTGGCAACCTCCTTCTCGATCTTCTCGTCATACTTGGCTATCTGGTCCTCGATAAGGACGTCGGCACGATAACGCTTCTTGGAGTCGCGGTTGTCAATGAGGGGATCGTTGAATGCGTCAACGTGACCTGATGCCTTCCAAATGGTGGGGTGCATGAAGATTGATGAATCAATACCTACAATGTTGTCATGCAGCAGGACCATGCTCTGCCACCAGTAGGTCTTGATGTTGTTCTTCATCTCCACTCCAAGCTGTCCGTAATCGTAAACAGCTCCGAGTCCATCATAAATCTCACTTGAGGGGAATACAAAACCGTACTCCTTGCAATGTGCAACGATCTTTTTGAAAACGTCTTCTTGTGCCATAATTAGCTATTCTGCGAAAATTTCCGCAAAGGTACTCTTTTATTAATTAAAAAGGGCAGAGATAAGTCTTAAAATTACCCAATTGGGGACCGATTATAGTCGTGGCGTGAGTTTTTTGAATTGTTGGGCCGCGGATTGGGAATTTCGACTTAAAAGCACTAATTTCGCGACTGAACATATCAAAACCGATTAATGAGCGACGAGACAGATATCACAGACGAGGAACTCCGTTCGGCGGAGGGGTTGGAGGCCGATGAGGGCCAGGAAGCGGGTCATTCCACTTACAATCCTGTAAAGGATGACAACGGTATGATACGTCACCAGCTTTCGGGTATGTATCAGGGCTGGTTCCTGGATTACGCATCATACGTAATACTGGAGCGTGCCGTACCCCATTTCGTGGACGGACTCAAGCCTGTTCAGAGACGTATCCTCCACTCAATGAAACGTCTGGATGACGGCCGTTTCAACAAGGTCGCCAACATAGTGGGACATACCATGCAGTTCCATCCGCACGGTGACGCCTCCATTGGCGACGCCCTGGTCCAGATGGGACAGAAGGACCTGCTTATAGAGTGCCAGGGAAACTGGGGAAATATCCTTACAGGTCACCGCGCTGCAGCACCCCGATACATTGAGGCCCGTCTCTCCAAGTTCGCTCTCGAGACGCTGTTCAATCCCAAGACAACTGAATGGAAGGCATCATATGACGGCCGTAACAAAGAGCCGGTCACACTGCCTGTCAAATTCCCCCTGCTTCTGGCTCAGGGAGCTGAGGGTATTGCTGTAGGATTGTCCTGTAAGATACTTCCGCATAACTTCAACGAGCTTTGTGACGCTGCCGTGTCATACCTGCGCGGCGAGGAGTTCCACCTCTATCCCGATTTCCAGACAGGCGGTGCCATAGACGTGTCACGTTATAATGACGGTGAACGCGGCGGTATGGTCAGGATCCGTGCCAAGATTACAAAAGAAGCTGACAACAAGACTCTCGTCATAAATGAGATTCCGTACGGTGAGAACGTGATGACGCTGTGCGAATCCATAGTAAAGGCGGGAGAGAAAGGCAAGATAAAGATACGTAAGGTCGAGAACCTGACAGCCGACAAGGTGGAGATCCGTATATCGCTCGCACCCGGTGTGTCATCGGACAAGACCATAGACGCCCTTTACGCTTTCACCAACTGTGAGGTGAGCATATCGCCCAACTGCTGCGTGATTGATGAGAACAAGCCTCACTTCCTGACGGTAAGTGATGTGCTGCGCAAATCGGTCGACAATACACGTGACCTGCTGCGCCGTGAGCTGGAGATTGAGAGGGGCGAGATTATGGAACAGCTCCATTTTGCCTCACTTGAAAAGATTTTCATTGAGGAGCGCATATACAAGGACAAGGAGTTTGAAGAGGCACCCACGATGGATGCCGCATGCGAGCATATCGATGACCGCCTGACTCCCTATTATCCGCAGATGATACGTGAGGTGACCAAGGATGACATCCTCAAGCTGATGGAGATCCGCATGGCACGTATCCTCAAGTTCAACAAGGACAAGGCGGAGGAGGCTATCGCCCGCATGAAGGAAGACGTAGCCCGCATAGACAAGGACCTGAGCAATATGGTGGCCGTGACCATAAGGTGGTTCAACATGCTCAAGGATAAGTACGGAGCCGGATACGAGCGCCGCACCGAGATAAAGAACTTTGACACCATCGTGGCTACTAAGGTGGTGGAGGCCAACCAGAAACTCTTTATAAACCGTGCCGACGGATTCATAGGCATGGACCTCAAGAAAGACGAGTACGTATGTAACTGCTCTGACCTGGATGACATCATCCTGTTCTACAAGGACGGCCGATACAAGGTGGTCAAGGTGGCCGACAAGCTGTTCGTGGGCCAGAACGTGCTCTATCTGGATGTCTTCAAGAAGAACGACAAGCGAACCATATACAACGTGGTTTACCGTGACGGACGTAACGGTGCCTATTTCATGAAGAGATTCGCCGCGACCGGTCTGACACGTGACAAGGAATATGACCTGACCCAGGGAAAGGCCGGTTCCAAGATTATGTATTTCTCGGCCAACCACAACGGTGAGGCGGAGGTGATCAAGATTACCCTCAAGCCCAATCCCAAACTCAAGAAGCCGGTGTTTGACAAGGACTTCAGCGAGCTGCTTATCAAGGGCCGTCAGTCAATGGGTAACCTGCTGACCAGGAACGAGGTGCAGCGCATCGGCCTTAAGTCACAGGGCAGCTCTACATTGGGAGGCCGTAAGGTTTGGTTCGATAAGGATATCCTGCGTCTGGATTTTGACGGACACGGAGAGTTCCTGGGCGAGTTCAACAGTGACGACCAGCTGCTGGTGATCCTGGAGAACGGCGAGTATTACACCACGCCTGTGGATCCCAACTGTCACTTTGACCAGAACCTGCTCAGGCTTGAGAAATATGACCAGGGTAAGGTATGGACTGCGGTGCTGTTCGACGCATCACAGAAAGGATACCTGTATCTTAAGAGATTCAACCTGGATCCCACATCCAAACGCATAAACATACTGGGCGACGAGAAGGACAGCCGTCTGGTACTGCTTACCGATACGTTCTATCCCCGTCTTGAGGTGACGATGGGCGGAGCGGACAATTTCCGCGATCCTATGGAGATCGATGCAGAGCAGTTCGTGGGCGTGAAGGGTGTCAAGGCCCGCGGCCGCAGGGTGACCACTTTCAACGTGGCATCGGTGACCGAACTGGAGCCTCTGCGTATGCCGGAGCCGGCTCCGTTACCCGAACCGGAAGCGCCGGATAATTCACTGGATAACTCTGATACGGAACAAGAGGATGAAGAATCGGAGGACGGACAGCTCTCGCTGTTCTGATGTGCTGTCAAAGGTACTGTCAGCAGTACTTCTGACATTGCTTCCTCTGCAGGTTACAGCCCGGCGGAGCATCGGCGGACTGCCGTCTTCGGGGGAGACCGTAAGCCAGGGATCCCTGACTATTGGTGCTGGATATGCCCGTGACACCTATCTTTCATCGGTCCGTTATAACGGAATCACATACGGTTTGGAATCCGATAGATGGAAGGGACGCTCTGAAGAGAGTTTCTTCCGATACAGCCGTCTTCACTGTAACCTTCTGGGGAGTCCCATGCGTAACAGGATGGGAGGCGGTAGTACCATTGCGGCCAATTTCAGTGTGGATTGGGCGCTCCTGACCCCCGTCGTTGAGAGCGAGAAGGATGACCTTCTGCTGGGACCGGCCTTGCTGACGGACCTGACCATGCTGTGGAACAGGCAGAACAGCAATAATCCGGCTAACGGCCAGGGACATGTGAGCCTGGGAGCATGCCTGGACAATACCTTCAGGTTCCGTCTCTCTTCCTGTCCGATGGCTTTGCAGGCTACTCTCTTCCTGCCTGTTGCAGGTATAGCCCCTGCACCTGACTACGATGAGCCGTACTGGTACGTTTACAGATACAATGACTATCTTAACGTGATTCATTTCGCCTGTCTGCTGAACACCTTTGCGCTGACACAGCAGCTGTCTCTGGTCATGCCGGTGGGCAGGAACACCCTCAGGATAGGTTATACATTCGATTACACCAGTGACCGTCTGGGCGGTCATTCCCGATATGCAGCCTACAATATGTTCTCGGTAGGTTATGTGATGAGAAAGGTTAAAGTAAGGAACAGATGAGCAGAAGGTCAGTCAGGATATTATGCGCATGTGTCGCATCGGTTCTTGCGCTGATGCCCGTTTCATGTTACCGTGGCGGTTCATCGGCGGATAATGAGTATGTAAATACTCCTCAGGGTAACTTCATGGCCCTGTGGACCATCATGGATGAGCATTACTGTTTCTTTGACCTTAAGAAAGAGGCTCTCGGCGTTGACTGGAATGAGGTCAAGCACAGGTACGGGCAGAGCGTTACGCCCGATATGTCGGACAGGAGCCTGTTCGAGCTTTTGTGCAATATGATAGGTGAACTCCGTGACGGTCATGTGAACCTCTCCAGCCCCTATGATATGGGACGTAACTGGAGCTGGAAGACTGACTATCCCAAGAATCTCAACAAGGATCTCCGTGAGGATTATCTGGGAACAGACTATATCATGAGCTCCTCCGGGATGAATTACCGTATCCTTGGGGACAATATAGGATATCTTGTGGTGGAGAGCTTTGAACATCAGTCTTCAAGCACTAGGATGAATGTCATGTTCAACGACATGGCTCTCTGCAACGGCCTGATAATAGACATCAGGGACAACGGAGGCGGATTGGTGAGTGCGGCAGAGTTCCTGGCATCGCACTTTACCGAGAAGAAGGTGACCGTGGGTTATTCCTGCTACAAGACGGGACCCGGACACAATGATTTCTCCAAGCTTTACGGCAACTACATAAGCCCGGCCCGAAGTGATTTGAGATGGAACAAGCCGGTTGTGCTGCTGGTGAACAGAGGCTGTTACAGCAGTGCCAACGAGTTCTCGGTCATGATGAAAGCCATGGATAAGGTGACGCTTATGGGTGACACTACGGGAGGCGGAGGCGGTACGCCCATGTCATCGGAACTTCCCAACGGATGGCTCGTGCGTTTCTCATCGGCACCGTCATATGACTGCGACATGAATCATATAGAGATGGGCGTGGCTCCCGATATAAGGATTGACATGAAGGATGAAGATATACTGGCCGGCAAGGATACCTATGTGGAGGCGGCCCGTAAATATATTAATGACCAGCTGGTCAACCCCTGATATTATGTTTAGAAAGATCGTTTTGTTTGCAATCCTGGCGGTAGTGATGCCGTTCCGGGCTATGGCTCTTGGAGCTAAGGTGTTGAAGATAGATTTCAAGAATCCTATAGTGGACCGTGTGGCAGGTAAGTCGCCGTTCAACCTGAGTTTCCTTACCGACGGCACCATGAGTTCTCCGGTTTCGCTCTTGAGTTATGTGAGGGCTATCGATGCAGCAGCCGCAGACCCCTCTATAGGCATGATTTACATGACTCCTGACAATATCCAGGCAGGCGTGGCCCAGATTGAGGAGATCCGCGCCGCTCTCAAGCGTTTCAGTGAGTCGGGCAAGACTATCGTGGCCTATTGCACCAATCTGGACAATATGTCATATTACCTGGCGTCGGTGGCCGATAAGATAATCCTGGATCCTGCATCGGAGAGCATCCTGACGGGTATAGCATCACAGCAGATATTCTATAAGGACCTGCTCGATGCGTTGGGAATCGAGGTGCAGCTTATACGTCACGGCAAGTTTAAGGGTGCCGGCGAGGCGTTCACCCGCAGCAGTTCCAGCCCGGAGAACCGGCTTCAGTCACAGGCTCTCATCAACTCCCTGTGGAACACCATGTCAGCTGAGATAGCCTGCTCCCGCGGATTCTCACAGCAGGAGTTTAACGACTGGATTGAGAATCTGGAGATGTTTCACGCACAGGATTTCAAGGAGAAGGGCCTGGTCGACGAGGTGCTGTACCGTGATGAGGTCGATGAATATATCTGTAACCTGACGGGCTGCTCACAGATCTGGCAGGTGGGCTTTGTCAAGATAAACCGTTATTCCGCCAAACTCAGGAAGGGTAACCGCAAGAACCGTATTGCCGTTGTTTATGCCGAGGGTGAGATTATGGACCAGGGCGGTGAAGACGATATAGTAGGTGCCAAGCTGGCACGTACTCTGCGTAAGATACGTAAGGACAACCGTATCAAGGCTGTGGTTCTGAGAGTGAACTCTCCCGGCGGCAGCGTTCAGGCATCGGAAACTATAAGGCGTGAAGTGGAACTGCTTGGTGGAAAGAAACCGGTTATCGCCAGCTACGGAAACTATGCGGCATCGGGCGGATACTGGATATCGTCCGGTTCGGAGTTCATATTCTCTGACAGGACAACCACCACCGGCTCCATCGGCGTATTCGCGCTTGTGCCCAGTGCGGGCAAGGCCATCCGCAAGAATCTCAGGATTAACGTGGAGACCCTGGGAACATCGTCACACAGCGACATGAGTACTTTCATGCGTAAGATGGATGACAGGGAGGTGGCTTATGTACAGGGCCTGATAGAGAATATTTACGATCAGTTTACCGGCCTTGTGGCCGAGGGACGTCATATGTCAAAGGACAGTGTCGATGCCATAGGGCAGGGACGCGTATGGTCAGGCGCTGACGGTCTTGGTATCGGACTTGTGGACAGCGTGGGCGGACTGACCGATGCCATCAGGTATGCATCGGCCCGTGTGGGTCTGGGTGCCATGGATTTCCAGGTCGATGAGTATCCCGTTGCCAATAACCTGTCAATATTTCAGATACTGTCGGGAGGCGAGACCGATGACCCGACAGAGGAGCTGACTGCAAGCGTGAATGAGATGCCCTCTCTGGCAGATATAATTCCCGTCATGTCGCGTATGCGTAAGCTGAGGTCCATATCCGTTATGGCACGTATGGAGAGTGTCATGGATTTTCTTTGATGCTTGGTAGTTACGGGTAAAAGAATTACTTTTGCAGCGCGTTCCTCTATGGGGGACGCGCTTTTTAAGCGGGCGTGGCGGAATTGGTAGACGCGCTAGACTTAGGATCTAGTATCTTAGATGTGTAGGTTCGAGTCCTATCGCCCGTACGAATTAGAGGGTGACCCTTTGG
>JBGURN010000178.1:0-2347 GCA_045131955.1 Bacteroidaceae bacterium | reverse complement strand
GAACGCTCCACTGCCGATGGTGGTAACCGAATTGGGGATGTCCACACTCGACAGGCCCGTACAATTCTGAAACGCCCAACTACCGATTGAAGTGACGGAGTTGGGAATGGTCATGCTTGTCAGACCCGTGCAATTCTCAAACGCATAGTTGCCAATGGTGGTAACAGAGTTAGGAATAGTAAGGCTTGTCAA
The DNA here is from genome assembly GCA_045131955.1 of Bacteroidaceae bacterium. Taxonomy (GTDB): domain Bacteria; phylum Bacteroidota; class Bacteroidia; order Bacteroidales; family Bacteroidaceae; genus Colenecus. The sequence continues at coordinate 2,155 of JBGURN010000178.1, read as the reverse complement.
GCCACTGCAGTTATCGAACGCGTAATCAGTAATACTTAACGTACCGTCTTTTATTGTGATGCTTGTGCCATCGGGCATCGTGCCTTTGTAACAGTAAGCAACAGAGCCGGCATACACAAGTCCGTCAGGCCGGTTGTTGTACCACGGAGTTTCCTCAAACGCCCGAAAACCGACGCTGGTGACAGAATTAGGGATATTCACGCTACTCAGGTTACGGCAATACCAGAACGCCTCCTGGCCAATCGAGGTAACCGAATTGGGGATGTCTACGCTAGTCAAGCTGTAACAGTCCCAGAACGCCCCTTCACCGATGCTGGTGACGGAGTTGGGGATAATCACCTCCGTCAACCCACTGCAGTCATGGAATGCGCAGTCAGCAATACTTATCGTTCCGTCGTTTATTACGATGGTCGTACCAGCAGGCATCGTGCCCTTGTAACGATAAGCGACCAAGCCCGCATATACAAGCCCGTCGTGCTGGTTGTTGTACCAAGGGGTTTTCTCAAATGCCCGGTAGCCGATGGAGGTGACGGTATTGGGGATGCTCACACTTGTCAAGGCACTACACTCATAGAAGGCCGCTCTGCCGATTGAGGTAACGGAGCTGGGGATAGTCACACTCGTCAGGCTGCAGCAACCAGAAAACACCATCTCGCCGATTGTAGAAACAGCGTTGGGGATGGTGACACTCGTCAGGCTGCTGCAGTTCCAGAAGGCACGTTCTCCGATAGTGGTAACGGAGTTGGGGATGCTCACACTTGTCAAGCCACTGCAATCCCTGAAAGCCGCTTCGCCGATGGTAGTAACGGAGCTGGGGATGGTCACGCTCGTCAAGTCTTTGCAGTTCCAGAAGGCCCAATTACCGATGGCGGTGACTGTAAAGGTGATGTTCTTGTGGGTGACTGTGGCGGGGATAGTCACATCTCCATGATATTCAGGATCAGTTTGATGTCTTGTGGACACTTCAACGGTATTGATGCCCGTGATGGTGTAGTCCACGCCGCCATATTTGAAACTATAGGCGGTAGCGGTAGCGGGTAACAGCAGCGCCAGCAGCAACAGGGTGGAAATGATCAAGTTTTTCATTTTAGCTATGGGTTTTTATAGTATATGTTTATGGATGTCGCAAAAATATGGAAAAATATTGGAATCCACCAAGTTTTTCAACAGCAAAACCAGGATTTGATATAATAGACCTCTGGTTTTTAACCGTTAGGTCGATTTAAAAACCAGAGGCCAGTTTTGACACATTCTCTCAGCTAACCACCACTCGTGAAAGCTTGTTAGTCATGAGAGAGCATATTTTACGGCACACGCACCGCACGGACACTGTGACCGTAGTAGCGATAGCAGTATGGACCGTTCAAGAACCGGCTCCATGACTCCCAATTAAATCCCATGTCACCGGCATTGAAGGCATAGGTCGAGACGCCATTGCTGGTGTAACACGAGCGAGACCACAGGCTGCAGTATGTCCCCTCGTCGATGAGCATGCCATCCTCGCGATAACCCGCAGCAGGCAGGAACAACGAGTTCCCGTTCGGACCGGTCACACGGAATCCGTGCACACCATTCTGGGTCGTCCTCGCCCATGAGCACTTATCCACCAGCTCTTTCTGTTGATCGGTGGTCGGTGTGCGCCACGAGGGACCCCAGTTCACATAGGCAGCATCGTCCTCAGGATCAAGCTCGGTCTTGTTATCAACCATTCCTAAGCTGCTTTGAGTATTGTACTTTGTCAGCGTAAACATGCTGCCGTTGCACCATTGATAGGTACTCCAGTTATACACTTCCTTAGGAGAGGTCTCACCCCAAGCAAAGTGGTCGCCGTATTCCTCGGGAGCGTTGGCGCCCACGTTACAAGTAGCCCACAAGGTGCCACTGGGCAGGCCCAGGTCAACCCACTCGTGATTATCGGGAGGGGTCACGGGTTCATCAGGCCATGTGCCTTCCAGCAAGTAATTCATCAAAAAGGTCACGTCATGAATGTTCACGATGCCATCCTGGTCCACATCACCACGCTGATATTCAACGCCAGCAGTGAATGAAGCCAGCATCAGCGAAATAACAGAAATAATTAAAATCGATTTTTTCATAATTCTGAGTGCTTTAAAAGATAATTGTATGTTATTGCTCTAAATACGAATTGTTATTC
>JBGURN010000177.1:0-2888 GCA_045131955.1 Bacteroidaceae bacterium | reverse complement strand
CCGGAGCAAGGTCTCCCTGATGTTGGAGCGATACCGACGGCTTCTCCATCCGGTACTGTAAAGCGAGACAATTGATAGCGCCTTCGCTTTTAGGCCATTTTTTGAGTGACCTCAGACAGATGTCGTGCTCCATCCGGCGTAGTCTGGATTCCGTCTCCGGATCATCTCCTTCACTGAATACCGATTCATAACTTTGTATCCTGGAGGCAGCCGCATAATAGAACATGGTACTGAACTTGACCTTCTTCTCGTAACTGCCTGCCAGATCCAGGCAGCCCTTTACCCAGGCTTCATCATTACTGCTCCATGCATCTTGGCTGTTCTGTGACAGATAGGTCCCAAGGATATTCATTCTCCTGTAGTCAATCGTGGCCCTGATATCGGGCTTTGAACTCAGGTTATGTTGTGTAAGACGTTTAAGGACATAAAGATTCCAAAAGTCAGGATCGTCTAGTCCCAGGTCATAAGTGGCTTCCAGATACTGCAGAGCACTACCGTAAAGGCGCTCGTCATCCAGGAACTTACGTTTGGACTTGACAAGCCTTGATGATGTCATCTCACCGATGGCATTGTCCATAAGCATGTCCACCAGGTTGGGGCGCAGTTTCATTCCGGCCTTGTTACCACCGGGAAAGAACTCTTCATAATAGCCCGATGCCACATCGCCCGCCTCCTCAATGGACTGGTTCAGATGATAGCATATGGTATCGGTGATCATCTTGAGGGTCCATCGGTCCATGGGCGGATTCTCCATGTCCGTCTGGGGCTGTCTCTGTATACGATATCGGTTAAGAGAGAGGTATCTCTGATATCCCTTGGCCAGGAAAGCATGACACAGGGCACGGTGCTCCCTTACTTTCAGCGTGGGCAACAAGGTCTTGAAAAGCTCAATGCCGTCTGCCACACTGTTCTCGGCATAGGTCTGCTGGACCTGTGTCAGGTAAACGGCACTCTTAAGCATCTGACGTGATTCATTGTCTTTGGCCGCCATATCCCAGATGGCTGTAATCTCCCGGGCGGCACTCTGAGGTTGGTCTTTCTTGATGAGTTCATCAACCTTCTTCCATGCGCGTGAGTACTTGTCCGCGCTGGCTGTAGCGCAAGTCAGTGTCATAATGATAGTCAGAATTGATATTCTCAAAAGGTATCTCATAAGCTTTGCATTTAAAACTCCGACAAATATATGGGAGATATCTGCCAAAGTAAAAATCGGAATCGTTGCAAAAGCGTTGCATCTGACCGGCAACGCCCATGCAGTTCTTATTCAAACAGGTCGCCGGACAGGGAAGAGTAACGTGAGCGGCCCAGATGCTTGTAGGCCAGGTCTGTCACCTCACGGCCACGGGGTGTACGCTTGAGGAAACCCTCCTGTATAAGGAACGGCTCGTAGACGTCCTCTATGGTTCCGGCATCCTCACTCAGGGCGGTAGCTATGGTTCCAAGTCCTACGGGACCACCCTTGAACTTATCTATTATGGTCGTCAGGATGCGGTTATCAATCTCATCCAGACCGTATTTGTCAATATTGAGCGCCTCCAGGGCTATATTGGCTATGGAGAGTGTTATGCGGCCCGATCCCTTGACCTGCGCAAAGTCGCGTACACGACGCAGCAGGGCGTTGGCAATACGGGGCGTTCCGCGGCTGCGGCCCGCAATCTCGGCGGCGGCATCCACATCACACGGTATTCCCAGTATTCCGGCGGAACGGAGTATGATTTTCTGCAGCGTCTTTGCATCATAGTACTCCAGATGCATGTTGATACCGAATCTGGCACGCAGAGGAGCGGTAAGCAGACCGCTGCGTGTGGTGGCACCAATAAGGGTAAAAGGATTCAGGTCAATCTGTATGCTGCGGGCCGACGGTCCCTTGTCAATCATGATGTCAATACGGTAGTCCTCCATGGCTGAGTAGAGGTACTCCTCCACGACAGGTGATAGACGGTGTATTTCATCGATGAAAAGGACATCCTTGGGTTCAAGCGAAGTCAGTATGCCGGCCAGATCACCGGGTTTGTCCAGCACGGGGCCCGATGTTATCTTGAAACCCACGCCAAGCTCGTTGGCTATGATGTTACTCAAGGTAGTCTTACCCAGTCCGGGAGGGCCGTGAAGCAGGGTATGGTCGAGTGACTCGCCGCGCTGACGTGCCGCCTCGACAAAGACGCGCAGGTTCTCCACGATCTTGCCCTGTCCGGCAAAATCGTCAAACCTGAGCGGACGCAGAGCGTTATCCAGCTCCTTGTCGCTTGTCATCTGCTGCTGCCTGATATCAAAATCTTCCATCTTGCACCGGGGACTGTCCCATTTGGGCTATTTTTTGAAAAAAATGGATCAAAGGGGACTGTCCCCGTTTGTCAGAGCCGAGGCCTCAATCAACTGCTGCTCTCCGCTCTCCATATTCTTAAGTGTCACCTTACCCTGAGCCAGCTCGTCGCTACCCACGATCGCAACGTAGGGAATTGCGTTGGCGTTGGCATATGACATCTGCTTTTTCATCTTGGCGGCATCGGGATAAATCTCGGCCGATACCCCAGCCTTGCGTAACTGTGTAAGCAGCCCCATGCAGAACTGAGCCTCATTCTCACCCAGGTTCAGGAACAGTACCTTGACACCGCCCTGTGCCTCCTTGGGATAGAGATCCAGCTGAGTCAGCACGTCATAGATGCGGTCTGCGCCGAATGATATGCCCACACCGCTCACGCCGGGAAGTCCGAATATTCCGGTCAGGTTGTCATAACGTCCACCGCCGCTTATAGAGCCTATCTCCACGTCAAGGGCCTTGACCTCAAAGATGGCACCTGTGTAGTAGTTAAGTCCACGTGCAAGTGTGAGATCCAGTTCCAACTGGTTGTTGAGTCCCAGTCTGGTTGCTCCGTCCAGTATGAAAC
>JBGURN010000176.1:0-51125 GCA_045131955.1 Bacteroidaceae bacterium | reverse complement strand
AGCATCTGACTACGGATCAGAAGGTTCCGGGTTTGAATCCCGGCGGGATCACGAAAACAAGAACAAGCATCGATTTCGATGCTTGTTTTGTTTTGTTCCCCGCGGGGATTGTAAGCTTGCTTACAAATCACTGCGGGGAACAAAACAAAAAAGGCCGCCCCGCGGCCTTTTCTTGTTTTCGTGGCAATCAGCTCCCAGCGGGGCAGGGATGCGCCCACCATCGCGTGGGCGAATTCCGGCGGAGCGTAGGGATGCGCCCGCCAACGCGCGGGCGAATTCCGGCGAAAAAACTGCAAACAAAAGAAGATTTATCTTATCCGATATTTGAACCGACAGTCGGTGTCCTTATTCAGCACCAGATGCATCTGCAGGTAATCATAATCCAAAGGAATCTCGACCTGGGTCTTGGAGCCTGTGATATCGGTCTCGGCAACCACCTTGTCGTCAGGTGTGGAGACAATCAGTCTCTCTCCGTAATCATTGCCGAATATGGTAAGGGTTGTGCCGTCATTGCATATTCTGATTCCCTCTTCCATGAACTTAAGCGGGTTGCTGAATGAGGGGCGTGAAAAATCCATCACAGTGCCGTTTAGCTTGGCCTGGACAAGGGTGTTCTCATCGGCCTCCTTACGGTCAACCCTGATGGGGCTGATTATCCTGATAGCCCTGAGGGTATCGGTCTCACCGGTTTTCTTTATAAGGAACACGAAAGTCTCCTCAGAGACAGCAGAGTAAGAATCAGTCCATGAAATCTCATTGCCAAGAGTATTGATCTGACGATGATCTATCTTGACCGATCCGAATTCATCCGACAACATTTTCAGTTCAAAACCGATGCTGTCAAATTTCTCATTGGCCGGTCTTACGTCAAGCAGCTTGTGGCCGATGAACTCGGCCTTACCGGAGTCAGTCTTTGATTTCTTGGCTGCAAGTACTCCAAATGATAACAATGAAACAACCAATAAAAGTAAGGTGGCTAGTCTTTTCATAATTGGAACTTTGAGATATTTAATAAAATCACACTAATGACGCACAACATGTGAATATGTTAATGCCATTTAAATAAAACTGCATAAAAAAAGGGACCGATGCATTACCGGCCCCTTTAAATGGTTATACGTGCTATTACTTGTACATGAATCTCTTGATTGACATCTTGGGTGTCTTCTCGAACGGAACGGCCTGGATCTCAACCTTGGCCAGCTGGCTGTATACAGGCAGCACCCTGTTGGATGACAGGCGTATATTCTCAGGAATGGCATCCTTGGCCTCATCATCCAGAAGAGCCTTGGCTATGGCCTGCTCATCAAGATAAACCAGAGCCACCAGTTTTCCGCCACGGTCCACGACTACGGACTCTATCACATACTCCTGGTTGTTTATGACAGCCTCCATCTCCTCGGGATAGATATTCTGACCTGACGGGCCCAGAATCATGCTCTTAGAGCGTCCACGTATGAATATGTTGCCGTCGGCATCCATGATACCCAGGTCACCGGTCTTAAGCCAGCCGTCATCAGTGAAGGCATTGGCTGTAGCCTCAGGATTGTCATAATAACCGATGGTTATGTTCTCGCCACGGGCCTGTATCTCACCGGCAACGTTCTGGGGATCCTCTGAGTCAATGCGCACCTGGGCAACATCAACTGCCTTACCGCATGAGCCGGGCACATACTTGGTCCAGTGCTCGTAGGCCAGAAGCGGGCAGGCCTCAGTCATGCCGTAACCCACAAGGTAGGGGAACTTAATCTTCTTGAATATGCGCTCCACCTCAGGATTGAGGGCGGCACCACCCATGATGAACTCCTCGCAGTTTCCGCCGAACGCGGTTATCAGTCCATCTTTTATCTTCTTGTAAATGATACTGTTAAGTATAGGAATATGAAGTGCGAAACGGATTGCGGGTTTGTCAAGCATAGGCTTGATCTTGGATTTGTATATCTTTTCCATTACCAGAGGAACGGTAATGAGCAGATAAGGCTTGACATCGGCAAAAGCCTTCATGAGGGCAGCCGGAGTAGGAGCCTTACCCAGCCAGTAGATCGATGTTCCGTTACAGAGAGGATAGAGGAACTCTATGACCAGACCGTACATGTGAGCCATAGGAAGCATGGAGACCATCTTGTCACCTGCAGGCACGTTACGCTGGCTGAAATCCACATTGGCCGAGAAGTTACGGTATGTGAGCATCACGCCCTTGGGGTCACCGGTTGAGCCCGATGTATAGTTGATGGTGGAGAGGTCGTCCCAGTTATCGGTCGGGAATACGACATCCTCCGGGCCGAATCCGCCGGGATACTTCTTGTCAAAGAGCTCGTCCAGATGATCGAACGCGTACTGTATCTTCTCATCGTTGCAGAAAAGCATCTCAAGCGTGCTCACATCAATCACGGCGCGTACCTGAGGCATCTTGGCCGGATCCATCTTGGACCACTTCTCAGTATCGGTAAAGAGTGCTATACTGCCTGAGTGGTTTACAAGGCCCATGACGCTGTCCGGCTTGAAGTCAGCCAGGATAGGCACGATTACGGTCTCATATGTGTTTACGGCCAGATAGGCGAAACCCCAGCGGGCGCCGTTCTGGGCGCACAGGGCTATCTTATCGCCTTTCTTAATGCCGGCATATTCAAATACGATATGGAAGCGTGCGATTGAACGCGCCATCTGAGCGTATGTAAATGATTCACCTCCGATATTGTTGAGTGCAGGCTTGTCCCAGTACTTGCGTGTGGCAGCCTGTAGTCTTTCAAGATAATGTGGATATTTGTCCATAAAGCAGCTAATTGGTTTACTATGCAAAAATATGACTTTTTAGGTTACGAACCATCAACCTATGTGTATGGATGTTATCTTTTTATGCACCACATAGAGCAATGATTTCCCCTTTTTTGTACATTCGTGGCAGAACAACCCACAAAACAGGATTCACATGAGCATTATCCCGGTACACCTGCTTTACACTCTACTTGGAGTATTCAGTTTTGTATGCGCGCTCTCCATAGTGCTGTTCAAGACCAAGAAGAACCGCTGCCATTGGATTCTCATGGGTATTCAGCTCGTATGGAGCCTCAAGATGCTTATATACGCCCAGCTGTTCAATCCCGACAAGTGCCATATGCTCTGGACCTGGCCTGTCTATATTATCGCCAGCATGGCCTATGCGCCCTTGTTCTACCTCTTTACCATGGAACTGACCAACCTCAAGGGTATAACCCGCAAGGATTACATGGTATTCATTCCCATAGTGGCCGTAACGGCCCTGTTCCTGGTCATCTATCCGAGCATGAGCCACAGTTCCATGCAGCAGATACATGACAACGTCATACTGAACGGCTACTTCCTGGCTGGCGACAACAACACTTTCGATATAATCGAATACCTCTGCTACCACATGGCCAGGACAGTGACGTTCTGGTTCGAGGCGGGAGTCCTGCTATGGTGCGCCTGGAGCCTCTATACTTATGAGGATACGGTAAATGACTTCTTCTCATCAAGTTACGGCAAATCCGTGAGCCAGTCCAGGATCATATCCATACTCACCGGAATAGGAGTGGTGGTAGTGCTTCTGCGTGAGGCGTCACCCGACTACCAGCAGAGCATCGACATGAAGAACATCATCCTGATATTCATAACATTCATGTTCCAGATGGCTCTCACCATCATGGCATTCAGCCTTGACTACAGTGCCGATGACATAAGGCAGATGATACGCAAGGAGGAGGATGCCAAACTGGCCAAGGCCAACCCCGAGAACCGTCAGGAGCTGACCATATCCAACTGCTGGAAGAACCTGGAGAAACTCATGAATGAGGATAAGGTATTCCTTGACCCCGATCTCAACCTCATAGACCTGGCTCAGAAGCTGGGAACCAACCGTACATACCTCTCACTGGCAGTAAGGCAGTTCAGCGGCAAGTCATTCTCAGACTACGTAAACTACGCCAGGATAATGTACGCACAGGAGCTGCTGCTTCAGGGAGAGTCCTGCAAGAACGTGGAGTATTCATGCGGATACATAAGCAGTTCCACATTCTACCGTCAGTTCCAGAAGATTACCGGAACATCGCCTTCATTATGGATCAGGAAACAGAGAGGAATGGAGGCCTGAACATCACTGTTCAATAAACCACTCATTAGGCATAAGGACACCCAGCGTAACACCGAACATCGACGGGTTGTTGCTTGACGTGGAGAGGTCCAGGAACGCATTGAACGATATCCTCTGATACTGCGCCACAAATGCCAACTCGCCCATGAGCTGCATACCGCTCAGTGTCTTTCCGAAAGCCGCCTTGCCGTCAACATTCACGATAGGACGGGTAGGCTGGAACAGATAGAACTCAGAGCGCAGGTGGAATATGCTGTTGATTATCCAGATGGGCTTTATACCGGCTGCAAAATATGCGTTGGCCGTAAAATCAGGATCATAAGTGAACTTGCTGTTAGCCGTAGGACGGAAAGAGCCGGCCTGCATCACGGTGGACTGATAGTTGGTCGAGAAGTTCCTAGAGGTATAATAACCCTCAAACAGCGTACCTACGGTAAAATGAGGTGCAATCCTGAAATAGTTCTCAAAGTTACCGTACATCTGCAGCCATGAACGGTCAACCGACGGATGTTCTTTAGGTAAATACTTGTTCTGAGGCCTGTACAGGTCATTCTCAGTTCCGATAAACGCACGTATGGTTGTGGATCGGCCGCTTGTAGGATACTGGAACGAATTCAGCGTGTTACCGGTAAAGGTGACCGAGCCGCCGAATATGTTATGACGGTTACAGTCATACTTGAAGGTGCGCAGATCCACGCTACTGGACTGGGCATAATAGTCCTTGTGGTGTGATACTCCGAGCGAGAACTCCGCTTTGTAGTTGTTCAGGAACGGACGTGAGATCTTGGCCTTGACAAAGTACTCCAGCGACTTGTTGAGAGCCGGCATGTACTTATCGGAAGAGAATATCAGCAGTCCGTTACGGAAGTAGTTCATGTTGTTGTAGGCTACCTGTATCGAGAATGACATAGGTATCTTGGTAGCCAGGTCTATCCTGGTGAGCAGCTGGGCGTTGTTATAGGAACGACCGAACTGTCCCTCAAGCAAGTATGATTCCGATGCCTCACCGATGTGATTATAGGCCACAGAACCGTACAACTGGCTCGACACCGAGGTTGACAGACCGCCGCCAAGAGAGAAGGTGGGGTGGTCATCAAGACTCACGTTGAGGTTGAGGGTATATGTTGAATCACGCTTGGAATAGCTTGTAGAGGGGATTATCTCATTAAACGCATCATCAGAGAGGAGCTTGAAATAACCGGACTTGAAATCCTGGAAATCAAACACACCGTCGGTAGCGTTCAGTTCCTTGCTTATGTAACGTTTCTGCGCCTGGTTGACGCCTGTGACATTGATACCGCTGAATATCAGACCCGGAACCTTGCTCTTGAACTGTCTGCGGGTCTCGGTTACCTCAGCCAGGTCACGGCGGGCTGACAGACGTGACTTGATGGAATCCATGAGCTGCATAGTGTTCTTATATCCGAGCTGCGACACCTCATTGATTTTCTGGAAATCCAGAAGACCCACGCTGCGCAGGTCAAACTCCACCTTGACGCCCATCTTGGGATCCAGGCTGTAGTCACTCTTCTGCATGATCATGCTGCGCACCTGTCCCATGATGTCATATTCATCGGGGATGGTGATCTCCGGCTCGCCCGGGGCTATGGCGACCACACTGCCTATAATGAAATCCGGATGGAAATCCCGGATCATCACGTCTACAGGGAAATTATCATAAATACCTCCGTCATAGGCGATTATGGAATCGATACGGATGGGACGGAACACGAACGGAAATGACATGGAGGCTCGAACGGCATCACCCAGGTCACCCTCGGAAAGTACGATGGAATTCTTATTGAACACGTCCGATGCAACCGCCCTGAAGGGAACCATCAGGTTGTCAAAGTTGTTCTCACAGGCTGCCGAAGAACCGGAGAACACATCCACGAAAGCCAGGTTCATCTGCAGCGGGTCGACCACGCTGTTAACCATAGGACGTATCACGGTCATGGAGTCACGTATGGCGATCTGGGCCGATATGAACGCGGGAGTGGGAGGGTTCTGCTTGAAATAGAACTGATACTGCATGTCTTTTGCACCCATATACCAGTTCTTGAACTCATCGGAACGGATAAGGTCCTCCATCTCATCGGGAGAGTAACCCATAACGTAGAGGGAGCCTATCACGGCACCCATGGATGTTCCGGCTACATAATCGATAGGGATGTTGTTCTCCTCAAGGGCACGAATCACGCCGATATGGGCCATACCTTTGGCTCCACCACCGCTCAGAACCAGTCCGACCTTCTGGGCCCGGAGCGGCAGAGACAGTGATAACAACATGATTATCAGCGATATAAAAGCCCTTTTAAGCATTGTTCTGTCGGTATATTTCAGGTTACGGAGAGCAGTGATCCAGTCAAACAAGTATAATGTCCTTTCATGCCCTCATGGCAAATATATGTAAAAATGGGCGCCGATGTACTCTCAGCGCCCATTTTCATTAAAAATAATTACTTCTTAGATAAGGTCTACACTGCGACGGATGAAAGCGGCAAGAGACTCGCCCTTGAGCATTCCGTTCTGGAGGAGAGCCAGGTCAATCAGCTCATGTACAATCTTGTTGCCCTTGGCATACTCCGAATAGATGCCGGAGATGGCGTTCTCAGCCTCTGATATCTTGGTGTCGATATCCTTCATCTCATCCTTCTCAGCCTGGGGCACATCCTCGTCTTTCTTTCCCTCACGTGCCTTGCGCAGCTCTGACTGACGGTTCTTGAGCTCCTGGAGCTTGTCATCCTGGGGCTTAACCTTGGCTTCGGTCTCGGCACCGGCCTCCTCAAGTATCTTCTTGATGAGCTTGTGGTCCTTGTTGAGTATCACGGTGTACATATCGGGCATGTCACCGTAGAAGTTCATGCCGGGCTGGATGGCAGCCATATCCTTCATACGGCGCATATACTCACTGCATGTAACCATGACAGGCAGGGCTGACTCGCCGAGTGACTGTGCATCGACATGGAAATCAATCTTGTCAAGCTTGGGCAGCTGGCTGCTGAACACCTTGGTGATGAGACGCAGCTGGCCTGCAGGCAGGTCGGTCTTGACGGCATCCTCCTTGGCAATCAGGTTGTCGACAGAGTCACTGTCAACTCTCTGGAAACGGCTGTTGGTGCCGAACTTCTGCTCGAGCATGCCTATAACGGGGATGTCGAGCTGGTTGTCCATGAGCAGCACGCTGTAACCCTTGTTCCTGGCGGCTTCTATGTAACCGAACTGCTCCTCCTTGTTGGTGGCGTAGAGGTATACCAGGCACTTGTTCTTATCGGTCTGGTTATCCTCGATCAGTTTCTTGTACTCCTCAAAGGTGAAGTATTTACCGTCAGTATCCTTGAAGAGGGCAACCTTCTCCATCTTGGAGTAGAAATCCTCCTCGGTGAGCATTCCGTAGTTGATGAACAGCTTTACGTCATCCCACTTGTTCTCAAACTCCTTACGGTCGTTCTTGAATATCGAAGAGAGACGGTCTGCAACCTTCTTGGTTATGTAACCTGATATCTTCTTGACATTGGAATCACTCTGCAGATATGAACGTGACACGTTCAGCGGAATATCGGGTGAGTCAATCACGCCGTGAAGCAGGGTGAGGAAGTCAGGAACGATACCCTCGACGGTATCGGTCACGAATACCTGGTTGCAATAGAGCTGTATGCGGTTCTTCTGCAGGTCCAGGTTGGTCTTTATCTTGGGGAAGTAGAGGATACCGGTCAGATGGAAGGGGAAATCAACGTTCAGATGTATCCAGAACAGGGGCTCGTCCTGCATGGGATAGAGCTCGCGGTAGAAGTTCTTGTAGTCCTCATCCTTGAGTTCGCTCGGGGTCTTGGTCCACAGGGGCTCCACGTTGTTGATTATGTTGTCCTGGTCCGTATCAACCTCCTTACCGTCTTTCCACTCCTTTTTCTTGCCGCAGGCTATCTGTACCGGCAGGAAACGGCAGTATTTCTTGAGCAGGGCCTGGATTGAGGCCTCCTGCAGATACTCCTTGCTGTCATCATCTATATAAAGTATGATATCGGTACCGCGGTCGGCCTTATCGGCATCGGTGAGTTCGAATTCAGGAGAGCCGTCGCAACTCCATTTAACTGCCTGGGCACCCTCCTGATATGACTTGGTTATGATCTCCACCTTCTTGGAAACCATGAAAGCAGAGTAGAAACCGAGTCCGAAATGACCGATGATGGCGTTTGCATCGTTCTTGTATTTCTCCAGGAAGTCATTGGCACCTGAGAATGCGATCTGGTTGATGTAACGGTCAATCTCGGCGGCTGTCATACCTATACCGCGGTCGCTCACGGTGATGGTATCCTTACCGACTGTGACACGGACGGTCAGGTCACCCATCTCACCCTTGAACTCACCCTTGGAGGCAAGTGTCTTGAGTTTCTGGCTGGCATCAACTGCGTTCGATACTATCTCGCGGAGGAAAATCTCGCGGTCACTGTAGAGAAACTGTTTGATGATCGGGAATATGTTCTCGGTCGTTACTCCAATCTTACCTTTCTGCATAGTTTATATCGTTTGTTCTTTGATTACTTATTATGCACTATACAATACAACAAAAATGCCAGACGGGCTTCCGACTGACATTTTGGCTGAACAGGAGTCAGGTGCTGACTCTATGTCCTTATAAGGTGTTATACCGCGACAAAGAGATCGGTGCCGTCGGCGTTCAGGTCTACCGTGAGGGTAGCGCCTGCGGGGCAGTCACCGTCAATCATCATCTCGGCGAGCTTGTCCTCGACATAATTCTGGATGGCACGCTTGAGCGGACGGGCTCCGTATTCACGGCTGTAGCCCTTGTCGGCAAGGAATGAGCGGGCCTTATCGGTAACGTTGAGGTCATAATCCATACCCTTGAGACGTGCCGTAAGCTGCGAGAGCTCTATCTCCACAATGTTTCCGACAGCCTCACGGTCAAGCTGGTTGAAGGTGATGATCTCATCGATACGGTTTATGAACTCAGGCGCAAAGGACTTGTTGAGGGCCTTGCGTATGATATCCTGATGAGCGGCACCTGCGGCGGCATCGGAAGTACCGAAACCTATTCCGCGGCCATACTCCTGGATCTGACGCGAGCCGAGGTTGGAGGTCATTATAATAATGGTGTTGCGGAAGTCTACCGTGCGGCTCTCGCTGTCGGTCAGACGTCCCTCATCCATTACCTGAAGCAGGATATTGAAGACATCCTGATGGGCTTTCTCAATCTCATCGAGCAGGATGATGGAGTAGGGCTTGCGGCGTACCTTCTCAGTAAGCTGGCCGCCGTCCTCATATCCTACGTATCCCGGAGGGGCTCCTACCAGACGTGACACGGCAAACTTCTCCATGAACTCACTCATGTCTACGCGTATGAGGGCATCGGACGTTCCGAACATCTGCTCCGCCAGTTCCTTGGCAAGCAGGGTCTTACCTACACCGGTCGGTCCGAGGAAAAGGAACGAGCCTATAGGTTTGTTGGGATTTTTCAGTCCCACGCGACTGCGGCGGATAGCTCTTGCCAGCAGGTCGATGGCCGAATCCTGCGCAATGACTTTTGACTTGAGGGCAGGGGCAAGACCCTTGAGTCGTTCGCCCTCCTCACGGGCTATCTTCTGAACGGGGATGCCGCTCATCATGGAGACTACGGTGGAGATGCTCTCCTCATCGACAGTCTCGCGGTGACTCTTGAGTGAGAGCTCCCAGTCCTTACGCATCTGCTCGAGCTCTCCCTCCAGGACCTTCTCCTGGTCACGGAAACGGGCAGCCAGTTCAAAGTCCTGACGGGCCACGGCATCGTTCTTACCTTCACGGGTAAAGTCTATCTGACGCTCCTTGTCTTCAATCTCCTTAGGTACGGAAAGATTGGACAGATGGGTGCGGGAACCGGCCTCATCCATCACGTCAATTGCCTTGTCCGGGAAGGAGCGGTCGGTGATATAACGCTGTGCCAGGGTCACGCAGGCCTTGAGGGCATCGGGAGTATAGGTCACGTTATGGTGATCCTCATAACGGTCCTTTATGTTCTCGAGAATCTGCAGGGTCTCATCGGCGGTGGTGGGTTCCACAAGGATCTTCTGGAAACGACGCTCCAGGGCGCCGTCCTTCTCGATTGACTTGCGGTACTCGTCGACTGTGGTTGCGCCTATGCACTGGACCTCGCCGCGTGAGAGGGCGGGTTTGAGCATGTTGGCGGCATCCATGGAACCGGGAGCGGAGCCTGCACCTATTATAGTATGTATCTCGTCAATAAAGAGAATTATGTCAGAATTTTTCTTGAGTTCCTGAATGATTGAGCGGAGTCTCTCCTCAAACTGGCCGCGGTATTTGGTACCGGCCACTACGGCTGCCATATCAAGTGCCAGTATGCGCTTGCCGAACAGCATGCGCGATACCTTACGCTGTACTATACGCTGGGAAAGGCCCTCCACGATTGCCGATTTACCCACACCGGGTTCACCTATCAGGATCGGGTTGTTCTTCTTGCGGCGGGTAAGTATCTGCGCCAGGCGCTCGATCTCTTTCTCACGTCCTACAACGGGATCAAGCTTGCCGTCCAGGGCAGCCTGTGTCATATCGGTACTGAAGCTGTCCAGGACAGGTGTATTGCTACCTGATTTTGAAGCTGTTGCGGTACCCGCAGACTTGGGTTTGGAAGGCGTGGACGAAGCGGAGAGTTCCTCTTCCTCCTCATCATCACTGTCCAGGCCCATGCCCATCTGTATCTCCGTGCCTGCAGAGGTGAGCTGGTCATGGAGATGACGGTAGTCCACCTTGTAATCAGACAGTATCTCGGCGGTCTTGCTGGAACGGTCACGTACGATGGCAAGCAGCAGGTGCTCGGCATCGACCTCCTCCTTCTTGAGGAGTCTGGCCTCAAGCATGCTTATCTTGAGCAGTCGTGTCACTGCAATGGAGAGAGCTATCTTCTCAATGGGGACCTTATCGGTGGTTGCATCGGGAGTGATGTTCACCGACTCAAGCCGTGAACGGAGTTCCCTCAGGTCAACACCCATCCCCTGGAGCAGCTCTACGGCCTTGTTGCTTCCGTCCCTGATGATTCCCAGGAGCAGGTGTTCCGTGGTAACCTCGGGGTGGGTAAGGCGTTCTGCCTCCTCTTTGGAGAGTGACAGTATTGTGTTCAGTTTGTCAGATAATCTGTATTCCATCCTTTTCGGGGTTGTGTTTTCGGGGCAAAAACTGATATGCCTTCAATGCAAAGATAAATGGTTTTTGGCCCTTTTTATACGTTTTGTGACGATAAGATATCAACAAAACACATGCCATCAGTCATATCATGTCAGAAAGTCCGAACTTCACTGCTAAAACTTATTAACACCTAATTAAAAAATCGCGCGTATAGTTGCTTGTGAACATATTTTAGCGTAATTTTGAGTGCTTAATGCCAAAGGGCAGTATAAGCCAGTAAAAGCCTTAAAACTTCAGAAAATTGGAAAACCAAGACAGAATTATCAGAGTTAACATTGAGGAGGAGATGAAGTCCTCTTACATTGACTATTCAATGTCCGTAATCGTGGCACGAGCTCTCCCTGATGCACGTGATGGTCTGAAACCTGTTCACCGCCGCATACTTTACAGTATGATGCGTGACGGCAACACCTCAGACAAAGGTTACCGCAAGTCAGCCCGTACGGTAGGTGATGTACTCGGACACTTCCATCCTCATGGTGACTCATCAGTATACGGCGCCCTGGTGCGTCTGGCACAGGAGTGGGTCATGCGTTATCCGCTTGTTGACGGTCAGGGAAACTTTGGTTCAATCGACGGTGACAGCCCCGCTGCCATGCGTTATACCGAGGTCCGTCTGCGCAAGATAGGTGAGGAGATGATGCAGGACATCAACAAGAACACCGTTGATTTTGTACCCAACTATGATAATAAGGAGGAGGAACCCACAGTTCTTCCCGCAACTATACCTAACCTTCTTGTAAACGGTTCATCCGGTATTGCAGTAGGTATGGCCACCAACATGCCGCCTCACAACCTCACCGAGGTCCTGAACGGCTGCATGGCTATGGTTGACAACCCTGACATCACCGTCGATGAGCTCATGCAGTACATCAAGGCTCCCGATTTCCCCACAGGCGCATACATCTATGGCATAAGCGGCGTACGTGAGGCTTACGAGACAGGACGCGGCCGCGTGATCATGCGTGCCAAGACCGAGATCGAGGCCGGTGAGCAGCATGACAAGATCGTTGTGACCGAGATTCCTTACGGCGTAAACAAGGCTGAACTCATCAAGTTCATTGCAGAACTTGTTACAGACAAGAAGATTGAGGGCATCAGCAACGTAAATGACGAGTCTGACCGCGAGGGTATGCGTATCGTCATCGACGTTAAGCGTGACGCCAACGCAGGCGTAGTGCTGAACAAGCTGTTCAAGATGACAGCCCTTCAGACCTCATTCGGCGTCAACAACATCGCCCTGGTAAAGGGACGTCCCAAATGCCTCAACCTGCGCGACCTCATAAAGTGCTTCATAGATCACCGTCACGAGGTGGTTATCCGCCGCACTCAGTTCGACCTGGAGGAGGCCAAGAAGCGTGCTCACATCCTGGAAGGACTGATCATTGCATCGGACAATATAGATGAGGTAATACAGATCATCAAGAAGGCCAAGACCCCGAACGATGCCATCCAGAACCTTATGGACCGCTTCGGACTGGACGAGATACAGGCCAAGGCTATCGTGGATATGCGCCTGCGTCAGCTCACCGGTCTCATGCAGGATCAGCTGCATGACGAGTACAATCAGGTTATGGCCCGCATCGAGGAACTGCAGAGCATCCTGGACGATCCCGAAAAATGCAAGCAGGTAATCAAGGATGAGATGCAGGAGATCATTGACAAGTACGGTGACGAGCGCAAGACCGAGATCGTATACGCCAGTGAGGAGTTCAACCCCGAGGACTTCTACGCCGATGAGCCCATGATCATCACCATGTCACATCTGGGTTACATCAAGCGCACCGCCCTTACAGAGTACCGTCTGCAGGGCAGGGGTGGAGTAGGCTCCCGCGGAAGTGACAAGCGCGATGAGGATTTCATCGAACATATATTCACAGCCACCACGCACAACTACATACTCTTCTTTACACAGAAGGGTCGTTGCTACTGGCTCAAGGTTTACGATATTCCCGAGGGCGGCAAGACATCCAAGGGCCGTGCCATCCAGAACATGCTCAACATTGAGCCCGATGACGCCGTAAACGCTTATATAGCTATCAAGAACCTGGGTGATGTTGAGTTCACATCGAACCATTACCTGGTATTCTGCACACAGAACGGTGTTATCAAGAAGACAATCCTCCAGGATTACTCACGTCCGCGTCAGAACGGTATCAACGCCATCAACCTCAATGAGGGCGACAAGGTTATCAACGTTCTGCTCACTGACGGAAACAAGGAGATCATCATCGCCAACCGTAACGGCCGCGCCATCCGCTTCAACGAGAGCACGGTACGCTCCATGGGTCGTACATCGACCGGCGTACGCGCCATGACTCTCGATGAGGACGGCGAGGATCAGGTAGTAGGCATGATCGCAGTCGACGAGCAGCCCGAGGAGACCATCATGGTCGTATCGGAGCAGGGCTACGGCAAGCGCTCGGAGATTGAGGATTACCGCAAGACCAACCGTGGCGGCAAGGGCGTCAAGACACTCAATATTACTGACAAGACAGGCAAACTGGTTTCAATACAGGCAGTTACCGATGACAATGACCTGGTAATCATCAACAAGTCAGGCATTACGCTGCGTGTGAGCGTATCGGACTTCCGTGTCATGGGCCGTGCAACCCAGGGTGTAAGACTCATCAACCTGGAGAAACGCAACGACCAGATCGGTTCGATCTGTAAGGTTGACAGCGAGCCTATAGACGAGACTCCGGCCGAGGGTGGGGAACAGCCCGCTGGTGAACCGGCCCAGGAGACCCCTGTAAGCGAGTAAGTTTAACCCTTTTCTAAGAATTCTATATTATTAATGTAAAACCTATAAAACTAATTCAAAATGAAAAAGCTTATATTTGTTTTGATCGCAGCCCTGGGTGTGTCATGCACATCATATGCCCAGATGACTGAGAAAGAGCTTAAGAAAGCTGTAAAGACTGCTCAGAAGACCGTAAAGGAGGCCAGAAATGACCTTGAGAATGAGGCCATCATGAACAAGAGCAATGCCAAGAGACTTATGGACCAGGCTGTTAAGAACCCTCTGCTGCAGGATTGGGATGAGACTTGGGTTCAGGCTGCTGCCGTATACGAGACATATTACAGGAACGAGAATGAGAAGTCATATACCGGCGGACTTGATACAGTTGCCATGTATAACTATCTTGACAAGTTCGTACAGTATGTAATGAAGGCTGACTCTATCCAGCAGATTCCCAACGCAAAGGGTAAGATATCGGACGGAGCAAGAAAGAGATTCGGTGTTTCAGTTCACAACAACCTGACACAGTTCATCAGCGGCGGTATTTTCTACTTCAACCACCGTGTTGACTACAAAATGGCCTACTACTACTTTGACAAGTATTTCACTCTGGCTCAGACAGATTTCCTCAAGGAATACATGACAGAGGACTACACATGGAACAATGACAGAACCACTTACGCTTATTATCCTGCACTTGCCGCTTACAACTTTGGCGACTACGAGAAGACTCTCAAATATGCCAAGATTGCTCAGGAAGGTGAATACGGCAATGACGCCACTCAGTTCGTTTGCGAGTGCTACGGAAACCTCAAGGATACCGTTAACTGGCTTGCATCACTCAAGGACGGTCTGGTAAAATATCCGACTGAGGAGTGGTACTACAACAAGCTTCTCGTTTACTACAACGGAAAGGGTGATATGAGCGAGCTTGAGACATTCGTAGAGGATATGATCAAGATTGATCCCGAGAAGTCATACAACTACTACGTTCTTGGTTATGTAGCTCAGCAGGGCGAGAACTGGGACAAGGCTATCGAGCAGTACAAGATTGCCATCGAGAAGGATCCGAACCTTGCAGATGCTTACAACAACCTGGGTCTCTGCATCATACAGAAGGCTGACGCCGAGATGGAGTCCAAGTCAAACCTTGATTACCGTTCAGCTGCTTACAAGAAGGCCATCCAGGCTCACAAGGATCAGCTTGAGGTTGCACTTCCTTACTTCATCAAGCTCAGAGAGCTGGAGCCCGGTTCAGTTGGCAAGTGGGGAATTCCTCTGCAGAACATCTACTATCAGCTTGACAAGCGTAAAGAGCTTGACGAGGTTGAGTCACGCATGAAAGCTGCCGGCCTTATCTAAGAATAACGCAAACCAACAAAAAACCTCCGGAAACTCTCCGGAGGTTTTTTATTTAAAAACTGCAACAGTAGGGACGGTTCCTAATGTATTAGTTTTTGAAAAACTGCAACAGTAGGGACGGTTCTTAATGTGTTAGTTTTTGCTATTTAACATAATAGTTATTATGCAAAATTTGACATAATAAAATTAGGCCGATATTATCGACCTAATTCTAAAGTAAAGATTTAAGACTTAATTAACCGTTGGTCAATTCTTCTTGGACTCCTCAATAATCTCAAGGGCTCTATCCAGAACTGTAGTATCATCAAGAACAACGCAACCACCGTTCGGTCCCGGCTCCATATGGAAGCCTACTGATGATCCCTGCTTGTAATCTGTGCCACCGAAGAAGTTTCTTACTGTCTCAACGTCGAGATTCAGCTCGTCGGCAATTCTGTGAATACTGCCCTCGGGAAGTTGCGCTTTGATCTGGCGCAGTTCGTTGAATGAAATTAATCTGGTCATAAGCATTAAAAATTAGGATAATAATCAAGTTAGTTTATTAGGTTCAAACAAAATATTCAATTCTCAGGGTTCAACAAATACCTTGCTTAATGCAAGCTACTATCAATATCACCGAATATGTTGCATAAAGCACACACTGGAATGCCAGCACATCGCTCCGCAGGAATCCTGACTTGGTATATATAAGATCAGAATCATGGAAACTGCGGTGCAAGACATCCTTGCGCGTAACTATATGATAAATAAGGTATACCAGACTACCGACAATACAGCCGGCAATGGCTCCCACGATGATATCGCCTGCAAAATGCACACCAAGATAAGTTCTTGTCAATGAGTTAATTATGGCCCACAGAAATACTGAAACCGTGAACCATCTGTCCTTGACAAACCACGCAAACAGCGCTGCCATTCCAAAGGAGTTGGCTGCATGTCCGGAGAAAAAGCCGAAATAACCGCCTCTGTAACCCCCTACCGTATCAACCAGATCCAGCATATAGGGATCACGCGTAGGTCTGAGCCTATGGAACAAAGGCTTGGCGACCGATGATGAAAGCTGGTCACAAAGAAGTACTGTAAGCGCCACAAGGAACAGCACAAGAACTATTCTCTTGGACTTGACGTTCCTTAATAAGACGTAGATTGCGATTATTGCGAGAGGAATCCATGTAATGATTGAAGTAAATACGCAGGCCACACCATCCCAGTAGAGAGAATCACTGCCATTAATTGACAGTGTGGCCAATCTGTCTGTCTCTATGAGACCCTGTACTTCACTCATTCCATTGGTGTTATATGATTTCCATTACATTAACCGGTACCCAACCTGTATTTCCGTCTTCAAGTCTTATCTCCACCCACTCTTTCATGGAAGAATCCAGTATCTTAACCTTACGTCCTTCATGAATGATAAACAGGTCTGTACCGCCACTGCTGGGAGTGCTCTTGACCGTTACGCTCGGCGACATTATTATAGCCGTATCACGGTTCCTGATATTTCCCATCTGTGTAGTAGCGAAGATAAAAGATAAAATAGATAAAAGCAAGAAAATCGTACTAAAAGAAAAAGATAATTTTCTAAGGCCGATTTTCTTTGAAAAGAGGTATATACCGGCCAGCAGAATGCAGGCTGCAAACAGGATTACAGCCAGGATGGCCCATGAATTTACATCGAGAGCAGACAGCAGTTTCTTGAACCAGACAACTATAAACAGCTGATTTACAGGGCTTACCTTATCGACTGTCTTGGTACGGGCAAGCTCCAGGTTAAAACGTACGTCCTCATCGGAAGGATCAATCAGGTAGGCTCTTTCATAGCAGAGGATGGCGCGGGCCACCTCGTCGCGCTTGAGCCAGCAGTTACCCAGGTTCATATAGAGGGTGGCGTTAACGCCCTGATTCTCAATGACAGACTCGTATATGTCAATAGCCTTGAGATAGTCACCTTGTATATAGGCGCTGTCGGCTTCAGAGAGAGTATATACGTGCGTTGTGGCTACAGAGTCCGATACAATATTCATCATCTGCGGCTCCTGGTCCTGAGCAGACGCTGCTACGGGAATGATGGCCAATATAAATGCAAATATCTTCTTCATACCTTTTTTCATTTTACGGAGTTCTCAATCTTGCCAATAACCTCGACTGCCTGCTCGTAGAGGTGATCCATGCGTCCCGTGTCATCGCCGGGGGCATAACGGGCATACTCGCAGTCATCCATAAGTCCGATGACCTGACGCACAAGTTCATCGGCCACCTTACGGTCTCTCAGCTCCTGGCCGATACGGTCCTTGGAGAGTTCAGCCGTGGGAATGGCAAGCTTGTCACCCATATAACCCGACAGGGCGCGCATCAACTCGTCATAGAACTCGTTCTTGCGACCGGCTTTCATGAGTTTGCCGGCGGACTTGAGACGACGTGTGGCAACGGAACTGGCCTTCTTGGTACGAACCTTGGCCATGTTGGCGTTGTCAGCGATACGTTTTCTGGATACTGCCACAACCACAATCAGGATGATGAGCGGCAGAGCCAGACAGAGATAGAACAACGCCGAGCCGAAGAACTGGGAGTCAATGGACTTGAGAGCCAGCGGTGTGGAGTGGAAACGCACATCCTGACCTACGAACTTGAGGTCCTCCTTATTTACATATGAGATCGATGTCTGGGAGTCACTTCCCTGCCCTCTGGCTACATTGAGCGTGTATTCATCGGTCCTGAGGGTCTTGTAGGTCTCACTCTTGGGATCGAAATACTGGAACTCCAGAGCCGGGATGGTGTACTCGCCTGCGTGACGCGGTATCACCAGATACTCGAATATCTTGTTACCGGTCTGACGGCCGTTCTTGAGTGAGTACTTGTTCTCAACCTTGGGATCATATATGTCAAAGTCCTGGGGGAACTTGAACTCCGGAGTCTTGATGAGCTTGAGGTTACCGGTACCGGACAGGATCACACGGATGGTTACGGCGTCATTGGCGGTAACATCGGTTGAACTTATGGTGGAGCTGAGGCTGAAATCACCTACTCCGCCATAGAACGCATCGGTCTTGCCCTGCGGAAGCGGCTTGACGTTAAGGTTGATTTTGCGTGAGGTGACAGTCTGCCTGGATTCCACCATGTGGCCTCCATTGAAAATATCGAATATGTCATTGGATGTGACACGCTCAGCCACGATGGCCTCAAAATCTATAGATGGAATCTCAATCTCGCCGGAATGCTGCGGGAACAGAACATACTGGTTCCAAACCACCGCATAGTAGTTGCGCCCGTTATAGTGCTCCAGCTGAAGCTGTTTCTCACGCGGAAGTTCGACCTCCTGCACATGGCAGTTCTTGATGTCGGGCATCTTGTTGCTGAGGTTCCTCAGGTTGACGCCGGGAGATACATAAACCTTGTAGGTAAGCAGGACAGCCTCCTGCTCATATAATGTGGTCTTATCGACAGTGGCAAGCATGAACAGTTCATTGCCCTGAGCAGCCTGTGCCTGCTGTTGTGAGCCGGAACGTCCCTGAGTGGCCTGCTGCGTACCGGAGCCGCTCCCCTGCCCTGTCTTGTCCTGCGGGAGTACCCTTATTGACAGCTTGTTAGACGTATACTGATTCCCTTTTACAAGAATGGTAGCACCATCCAGGTCCACTGTACCCTCTTCGGTGGCCACAACCATATATGTATAGGTGATGTTCACCTCATGAGAGGACTTGCCATTCACGATAGAGGTTCTGGACTCTGTCGATGTAGACGGTCCGGTAAGAACGCTCAGGCTTTTCATGTCAGGAGCGCGGAACTCCTTGGCATTGTTCGTATTGATCTTATACGATATACGGAACCTGTCTCCAACCACAACGGCATCGGGGGCCTGTGCGGTAAATGAGACCTTGTCATCCTGAGCAACGGCCTGAACTGCGGTCAGCATCAAGAGCATGACCGGCAATAAAAGTCTTTTTGTCCTGTCTGATATAATCATATTACCAATCTTTTTCCAAAGGTTTTCTGGGCTGAGCCTTCATGAGCTGTTCCTGGACACGCTCCTGAATATCTTTCTCATCCTGCATGGCAGCATCAAGTATCTGCTCGGCATTCTCTTTTGACATATCCTCCTGAGCCTGCTGTTCCTTCTGCTCCTGCTGATCTTGCTGTTGCTGATCCTGCTGCTCCTGCTGATCCTGCTGCTGTTCCTGCTGCTGATCCTGATTCTGATCCTGATTCTGCTGCTGTTGCTGCTGTTGCTGCTGTTGCTGCTGCTGTTTCTGCTGACGCTGAGCCAGTATCAGGTTGTAGCGGGTCTGGTCATCCTGAGGATTGTTGCGCAGCGCATCCTTATAGGCCTCGATGGCCTTGTCAAACTGCTGGCATACATGATATACCACACCTGTGTTATGATATGTCTGAGCCAGATTCTTCTTGCACCTGTCAAGCGCAGCGGGGTCGGCATCGGGATCATTCAAAAGAGTCTTTTTCTCAGCCTCAAGCAGATTTGAAGCTTTGCGGAAAGCATCGACAGCCTCGTTGGGTTTCTGCTGCCCAACATAGGCGTTACCCAGATTGAAGTATCCCTCAAGCAACTCCGGGTTCATATCCACGGCCTTGAGGTAGTTCTCCTCAGCCTTGATGAACAGACTGTCACGGAACATACGGTTGCCCACACGTACATACGCACGGTCCGTACGCTTCTGAGCGCAGACGCCAAGCGTAAAGAGAGCCATAAGGCTAAACAACAATATCTTTCTCATTTTCCTTTCTCCTCCTCTGTTTTGAACAGGCTGAAACTCCTAAGTCTGGGATTCCGGCTCTCACAAATGAAAATCTCAAGCAGCAGTACAATCAGGATTATCCAGGCTATGATTGCGAACTGCTCGTCATACTCGGTATATACCGTTGTCTCGACATCGGCCTTGGCCAGTTTGTCAATCTCTTTCTGCAGTGCTTTCTCAGCGGCGTTGGAGTTGTCCACGTAGAAATAGGCACCCTTTCCGGCGGCGGCTATCTGACGGCACATCTCCTCGTTCAGTTTGGTTATCACCACATTGCCCTCACGGTCCTTACGGAACTCACCGCTGCGTTCACCCGGTATGGGAGAACCCGACGGCAGACCCACACCCATCACATAAACCAGATAGCCCTTCTCGGCTGCAGCCTGGGCGGCCTCTACGGCACCTCCCTCATGGTTCTCACCGTCGGTAATCACAATGATGGCCTTGCCTACCCCCTCGTGCGGGGTGAAACTGCGTGAGGCAAGCTCGATGGCGGCCTTGATATCGGTTCCCTGGCGGTTTATAAGCCCTGGATTGATGGTATTGAGAAATACCTTGGCCGATATAAAGTCACTGGTTATGGGCAGCTGTACGAATGCATCGCCGGCAAACACGATAAGTCCCACCTTGTCATCCTTGAACTGGTCAACAAGGTTGGATATGATGCGCTTGGATTTCTCAAGACGGTTCGGGGCCACGTCATCGGCAAGCATGGAGTTCGATATATCCAGCGCAATGACGGTCTCTATACCCTTACGTGTCACGGTCTCCTGCTTGGATCCGAACTGAGGTCTAGCCAGAAGGAAGCAGCAGAGCGCATAAGCGGCGAACAGAAGCCAGAACTTGAGTCCCGGACGCGTGGTCGAGGCATCGGGCATAAGTCTGGAAAGAAGCTCGGCGTCACCGTACTCGGAGAGTTTACGGCGGCGACGTATATTTGAGAATATATGCAGACCCACCAGCACCGGAAGCAGTGCCAGCAGATACAGATATTCAGGACTCTCTAACTTAAACATCTCAACTCCTTTTTAAGGTATGGTACGCAGAACGGTCTGCTTGAGCAGTATGGCTGCCAGAAGGCACAGCAGAAGCGCCAGCGCCAGCGGCTGATACTCCTCCTGGTTCTTACTGAACTCCTTGACCTGCAGTTTGGTCCGTTCCAGTTTGTCAATCTCTTCATACACCTCCCTGAGCTTGCTGTTGCTGGTGGCGCGGTAATACTGGCCGTTGGCAGTCTGAGCAATCTGACGGAGGATAGCCTCATCAATCTCAACAGCCATGTTCACATACTGGGTGCCGTAAGCGCCCTGTACGGGATATGGTGCTGTACCGTTCGTGCCTACACCGATGGTATAGACCCTTATGCCAAAGCTCTTGGCCATCTCGGCCGCAGTCTGGGGTGACACCTCACCGCGGTTGTTGGATCCGTCGGTTAACAGTATGATTACCTTTGACTTGGCTTTGCTGTCCTTAAGTCGGCTTATGGCGTTGGTAAGACCCATGCCGATGGCAGTACCGTCCTCAATGATGCCGTTGGCGGCAATGTCACTGCTTACGTTACGGAACATATTGAGCAGCACGGTATGGTCAACAGTCATCGGGCACTGTGTAAAGGCCTCGCCTGCAAATATGGTAAGACCTATGTTATCGTTCGGACGTCCGTTTATGAATTCCGATGCCACCTGCTTGGCGGCCTCAATGCGGTTAGGCTTGAGATCCTCGGCAAGCATACTGGTCGAAACATCGACGGCAAGCATTATGTCGATGCCCTCAATCTCGGTATCCGACCAGCGGTCCGTGGACTGCGGACGGGCCAGGATGACGGAGAGCAGTATGACCGATGCCATCTCCAGTATGAACGGTACATGAATGAGATAGTATTTCCAGCTACGTGCCAGGCCGCTGTACATGGAAACCGTAGGTACAGACAGAGTGGCGCGCCTCTTGTTAGCCCTTAGTACATACCACAACACGCAAGGTATGACCAGAAGGCTCAAAAGCAGATATGCGCTGTTTGCAAATGTCATGGCTACTTAATTGAACAGGTAATAAATCTTCATAACCATCAGCACCAGGATGGTGACGGCGGCAATAGAAACCGCAAGACCGGCCAGTAACAGTGCCAGACGTGCCTCCTTGCTGCGTTTCATCTCTACTATAGTCTCTATCTCACGAGGCTTGAGTTCCTCCTCGGGGACATCGATCTTGGTATCGTTGACAAACTCCATGGCCGACATAAGGTTACGGTCGTTCTCGTTAAGCATAGGCTTGAACTTGGCGAACTTAACCATATCCGATGTCATGAGCAGGTCACGCAGCTGGCTGAGCGACTCCTTGTCCTGGCTCTGCTCCAGACGCTCCAGAATCTCGTATGAGGTCATCTCGGTGGCGTTGAATCCGAACCGGTCGTTGATATACTCACGTAGTATGTCGGTCAGCTGTGTGTAATAGGCCTTGGCGTCCTCGCTGTGCGAGCTGCCCTCCTTCTTGAGTACCTCAATGTCATTTATGGCCTTGACATGAGCCGGAAGTTTGGCCTCTATCTTGATCCTCTTTATGATGGGTTTGTCATTACGGAAGCTGTAGAGCAGCATGAATCCTATAGCCGTTCCCACAAAAGCCAGCAGCCAGTACAAAGGTATGAAACCTAACTCTTGGGCTGTCGGCAGGGCCATCATGATGGGTTTGGGACCATAGAATCCCTCCTGCCCTTCAGGGATATCGAATGACATGAATATCATGGCCAGCGGGTTCGAGTCATAAACCGTAGTGTCAACCATCACGGGCATGGACGGCACATATACTACGGCCGAATCAAAACATGTGACCGTATAGTCACGGCGTATGGTCATGCGCTTACCTTCATTCACATACTGCGTATCGGTCAGAACAGGAGGTATTATCTCCAGGCCTGTCACGATGGTATCACGGTATGGCGGGAATGTCACATCATGGCCGGTGTCACATGTCACCTCCAGATGTATGCCTGTCTGCTGTCCTATCATGAGCATCATGGAGTCAGCCTTGGCTGTCACCACTACGCTTGACTGGGCAGCCGCTCCCAACGGGAGCAGTACCAGACACAGATATAATAAGATTCTTCTCATTTTAGTTTCTCCTTGCAAACAAGCTCATAAGAGCCTTTACATAATCCTGGTCCGTACGGACTGAGACTGAATCGACAGAACTCCTTGTCAGGTAATCCCTGAAGCGTGCCGTGTTATCATCGAACCACTTCTTATGCGCAGAGCGCACCTTCATGGACGATGTATCCACATACATCTCCTGCCCTGACTCCGAGTCATAGAGTTTCATAAGGCCCATGTCGGGGAGTTCCTCCATACGGCGGTCATAGACGCGGATGGCAGCGATATCATGCTTACGGTTGGCTATGGTAAGCGCGTTGCGGTAGTCATGACTGTCTATGAAGTCACTCAGAAGGAACGCCGTGCAGTGTTTCTTGACAGCTCCTGTGATGAACTCCAGCGGAACGGTGATATCGGTAGCGTTGCTTTCAGGCTGGAAATCAAGGAGTTCGCGGATAAGATAAAGGATATGACGACGGCCCTTCTTGGGCGGTATGAACTTCTCTATCCTGTCGCTGAAGAACACAAGGCCTACCTTATCGTTGTTCTCAATGGCGGCAAAGGCCAGCGTAGCTGCAATCTCTGTCACCATCTCACGCTTCATCATGACCTGTGTACCGAAGTTCAGGGAGTCCGATACATCGACCATAAGCATTACGGTGAGCTCACGCTCCTCCTCGAACACCTTTGAGTAGGGTTTGTTCATTCGGGCGGTCACGTTCCAGTCTATGTCACGCGGCTCGTCACCATACTGATACTCACGGACCTCGCTGAATGCCATACCACGACCCTTAAAGGCCGTATGGTACTGACCTGCAAATATATTGCTGGACAGACCGCGGGTCTTTATCTCAATCTTGCGGACCTTTGCTATCAGTTCACTTGTTTCCATATTAAACTGATTGTAAGGTAGTTGGATTAAGGTACTTCAACCTTGTTCAGTATACGGCTCACCAGTTCATCCTGTGTCACGTTGGTAGCCTCGGCCTCATATGTGAGTCCGATACGGTGACGCAGAACGTCGTGTGCTATGGCGCGTACATCCTCAGGTACTACATAGCCGCGACGCTTGATGAATGCATATGCGCGGGCTGCCAGGGCCAGATTTATTGATGCACGGGGAGAACCTCCGAATGAGATAAGCTCCTTGATCTCCTTAAGGCCGTATTTCTCAGGATAACGTGTGGCGAATACTATGTCGGCAATATACTGCTCTATCTTCTCGTCAAGATAGACCATATCAACCACCTTGCGTGCCTCGATGATATCATCGGTACTCATGATGGACTTGACGGCGCCGATCTCATGATGTATCTGCTGGTGAATGATCTTCTTCTCTTCCTCAAGTCTGGGATAGTCAATTACTACCTTGAGCATGAAACGGTCCACCTGGGCCTCGGGCAGCGGATAGGTACCCTCCTGCTCTATCGGGTTCTGTGTGGCCATTACCAGGAAGGGACGCGGCAGGGCGAATGTATCGCCGCCGAGAGTCACCTGACGCTCCTGCATAGCCTCAAGGAGTGCGCTCTGTACCTTGGCGGGAGCACGGTTAATCTCATCGGCCAGTATGAAATTGGCGAATACAGGGCCCTTCTTGGGCAGGAATGTCTCGTCTTTCTGGCTATATATCATTGTACCTACAACGTCGGCAGGCAGCAGATCCGGGGTGAACTGTATACGGTTGAAACTTGCGTCAATCAGCGATGCCAGAGTCTTGATGGCCAGTGTCTTGGCCAGACCGGGGACACCTTCAAGCAGGATGTGTCCGTCTGACAGCAAACCTATAAGCAGTGATTCCACAAGATGTTTCTGTCCCACGATTACCTGATCCATTCCGGCGACCAGGTTGGTAACGAAAGCGCTCTGTCTCTCAATGCGCTCATTCAGTTCCCTAATGTCAACATTCTCACTCATAAGATTCAAAATTAAGTTAGTCCGAACAAGTGTCTATGGTCCTTCGGAAGGATCATAGACACGGCCAAATATAGGTCATATTGAATGGCGTTCGCGGCTAAATTGTTTTAAATAGTATTGTTTTCAGTTAGTTTTTTAATGTTTTTGCACTTTTTATCCGGTCCGTCACTTGGACTTGAGAACCGGGACACGGATCCTGGCTCCGGGCTGAAGCTTGCCGGGATCGCTGATATTGTTGTACTTGACTATGTAAGGCCACAGTTTCTTGCTGCCGTAATACTTGAGTGCAACCTGTGTCAGGGTCTCACCCTTCTTGAGTGTATACAGGTCAAGATCTCCGTCTATTACATAGTTTACTACATCATCCTTGGTGAACTCTGATAGATCCTTGGCCTCGTCACTGGCGGTGAGCTTGACCTTAAGGGTCTTGATAGCCTGAGCAGGCTCTGCCTTGACAGGTTCCGCCTTGGCGGGTGTAGTCTTGACGGGCTCTGCCTTGGCTGGCTCAACCTTATTCGGCTGTATTGGCTGGGCAGGCTCTACCTTATTCGGATGGACCAGCTGGGCAGGTTCTACCTTATCCGGCTGGACTAGCTGGGCTGGCTCAACCTTATTCGGCTGTATTGGCTGAGCAGGCTGAACAATAGTGGCGGAGTCAAGAACCAGTTCAATCTTCCTCTCCTTGCCGTCGGTAATGTACCTGTCGCTCAGCTCAAGCAGCTTGGCACCTATCAGAGGCCAGAACACATAGCCGCCTACAAACAGTATCACCACGATGCAGCACAGCCAGAGTGCAGCCTTGAGAATGATGCGTGTGCTCTTTTTCTGGGTCACATCCTTGACAGCAGGAGCATCCTTCCTGGCAGCCTCCTTCTTGGGAGTCTCTGCCTTGGGTGCATCGGTCTTGGGTGCATCGGCCTTGGGTGCATCGGCCGCAGCGTCCATCTTGGCTATCTCGTTGGCCTGCTCCTCCGATATCTCCACGGTCTCGAATGCGGAGAAAGGCTTGTTTATGCGTTCCTTGAGGTCGGCATCGGGAGTGAATGATATCTTCTGATGTCCCTCGATGGTGAATCGCTCACCGGTATTCACGTTCACGCTCTCGCGGTCCTCCATGTCAAGAAGCTTGAATGTTCCAAGTCCCTTGACCTTTACAAGGCCGTCAGAGAGAACGCTCTGTGATATTATGTCAAAGAAGTTCTTTACGAACTGTTCCGATGCGGACTTGGACATTCCGCCAGCCTGTGACAGCAGGTCAGCAAGCTGTGAGAGATTGATCTTGTTATCCATAGCCGTATCTTATTTGAGTTTCTCCTTGAGTAATGAGCTCGGCTTGTATGTAAGCACGAGTTTAGGCGGTACAAGCATACGTACGCCGGTTGAGGGATTGACCGATACGCGCTCGTTCTTTTTCTTTACTTCCAGGACTCCGAAACCGGAAAGACTAACGGAATCTCCGTCCTGCCACAGCTTCTCCATGACTCCGATCAGGTTCTCTACCTGACGGGCGGCAGAATCGGCCGACATCTGACATCTGCCGGACAGCTCTGTCAAAAACTGCTTGTTGTTCATATTGCTTTAGGTTAGTTATTTTAAAGTCCCATATAAATCAAAGGCATCAGCCTCAGTAATCTCCACGTTCACGAACTCTCCTATCGGGAGTTCACGATCGGCCTTGATGAGCACCTCGGGATCCACCTCAGGTGAGTCGAACTCAGTGCGGCCTATGTAGTAATCACCCTCAAGACGGTCAATCATGGTCTTGAAGGTCTTTCCCACTTTCTGTTCACTGATTGAGGCCGATATATCCTGCTGCACGCGCATGAGACGTGACAGACGGGCCTGTTTGACCTCATCGGTTATGTCATCCTTATAATGCAGGGCTGAATAGGTTCCCTCCACCTCGCAGTATGCAAAGGCTCCCATACGCTCAAAACGCTGCTCACGCACAAACTCCAGGAGCTGGTTGAAGTCATCATCGGTCTCACCGGGGAATCCAACCATGAGAGTGGTACGCAGGTGTATACCGGGCACCTCCTCGCGGATGCGGGACAGGAACTCGCGGGTCTGCTGAGCAGTGATATTGCGGTGCATACGCTTGAGCACCGGGTCACTTATGTGCTGGAGAGCTATATCCATGTACTTGCACACGTTGTCGCGCTCGCGCATGACAGGAAGCAGGTCCATGGGGAAGTTGTTGGGATAACCGTAATGAAGACGTAGCCACTCTATGCCGGGGATATCGGACAGACGCTGAACAAGCTCGGCCAGAGTCGGCTTATGGGCTATGTCAGTGCCGTAGTAGGTCAGGTCCTGGGCAATGAGCTGAATCTCCTTGACGCCCTTGGCCACGAGCTTACGGGCCTCATCCAGGATCTCATCCTGTGGACGTGACTGGTAATGACCGGTCATGAGAGGTATGGCGCAGTATGAGCAGCCGCGGTTACAGCCCTCGGCAATCTTAAGATAGGCATAGTGTGACGGTGTGGTAATGATGCGGTCATTCTCTATCTCGCCGTGCCACTTGCGTCCCAGTTCCTTGAGTATGCCGCCCCAGTTGAACTTGCCGTACCAGCCGTCAACCTCAGGAATCTCGGCCTGCAGGTCCTTGTGGAACTTCTCCGAGAGGCATCCCATCACGTACAGACGCCCTATCTTACCGGCTTTCTTGAGCTCTCCGCACTCCAGGATCATGTTGATTGACTCCTCCTGCGCATCGCCTATAAAGCCGCATGTATTTATGATTACAGTCTCGGCACTGACCTTGTCAGGATCATGTCTCACCTTAAGGCCCTCAGCCCTGAATTGAGCCATAAGTTTCTCAGAATCAACAAGATTCTTAGAACAACCTAAAGTGATTATATCCACACTGCCGTGTCTCATGCTCAGTCAAGTTTGAAAAGTGAATCCACGAATTCGGTCTTGTTGAACACCTGGAGATTGTCCATGGCCTCGCCCAGACCCACGTACTTGACAGGTACCTTGAACTGGTCTGATATACCTATCACCACACCACCCTTGGCTGTACCGTCAAGCTTGGTTATGGCCAGCTGAGTCACCTGAGTAGCCAGTGTGAACTGACGGGCCTGTTCAAAGGCGTTCTGGCCTGTAGAGCCATCAAGGACGAGCAGAACATCATCGGGAGCGCCCTCCATGACCTTGTTCATCACGTTGCGTATCTTGGTGAGCTCATTCATAAGGCCAACCTTGTTGTGCAGACGTCCTGCAGTGTCAATAAGCACCACATCCACATCATTGGCTACGGCTGAGCTGAGAGTGTCATATGCCACCGATGCGGGATCGGAGCCCATCTCCTGCCTGATAACGGGAACATCCACCCTACGGCCCCACTCCTGCAGCTGCTCTATGGCGGCGGCACGGAATGTATCGGCAGCTCCAAGCATTACCTTGAGGCCGCGTTTCTTGAACTGATATGCCAGCTTGCCTATGGTGGTGGTCTTGCCTACGCCGTTCACGCCTACCACAAGCACCACATACGGCTTGCGGCCACGGGGAACGCTGAATGGCTCCGTATCGTCATCGGGATTGTTCTCAACAAGAAGGGCCGATATCTCCTCACGCAGTATTCCGTTAAGTTCCGATACACCCATGTACTTGTCACGGGCTACGCGGTCCTGGATACGCTTGATGATCTTGAGAGTGGTCTCTACGCCTACATCGGACGTAATGAGAACCTCCTCAAGGTTGTCAAGTACCTCATCGTCAACTGTGGACTTTCCGGCTACGGCACGTGCTATCTTGGCAAAGACGCTGGTCTTGGTCTTTTCAAGGCCTTTATCAAGGACTTCCTTTTTATCTTTTGAGAAAAACGAAAACAAACCCATAGAATTCATTGATGAATACGGCAAAAATCTCTCCGTACTCAAGACGCAAATTTATATAAATAAGGTGAGAATTACAATAGAATAGAAAAAAAGAAGAGTGACCGTAGAACGATCACTCTCCATTATTTCAAGTTTAGACTAAACTTACTTGATAGCGTTCTTGAGCTGCTCGTCGGTAACGATCTGCTCGGTGAACATATAAGCACCGGTCTTGGGTGACTTAACCATCTTAATGACCTTGGCCATTGAGACCTTACCCTGACGCAGGGTAGCAACTACTTTCTTTGCCATGGTTCTTACGTATTACTTGATCTCACGATGGATTGTCATCCTCTTGAGAATGGGGTTATACTTCTTAAGTTCCAGTCTCTCAGGAGTGTTCTTCCTGTTCTTGGTGGTAATGTAACGGGAAGTGCCCGGCATACCGCTGTCTTTGTGCTCAGTGCATTCCAGGATAACCTGAACCCTGTTGCCTTTTACTTTCTTTGCCATAGTAGTATGAACTCCTTTCTGTTATTACGCAATAATTCTGATGTCTTTCCAATCGCAATAGCCGTTAGCGACTGCCTCCTTGAGAGCGGCATCAAGACCCTTCTTGTTAATGATTCTCAGGCCGGCAGCACTGAGTTTGAGGCTGATCCAGCAATTCTCCTCTACATAGAAGAACTTCTTAGTGAACAGGTTAACGTCAAATGTTCTCTTGGTTCTACGCTTTGAGTGAGAAACATTGTTGCCAACCATTGCCTTCTTTCCGGTGATCTGACAAATTCTTGACATATCTATCTGTTTTTATTCGTTTTTTGCTATGTTCTCAAAACAGGGTGCAAAATAACACATTTTTTTTCATCCTGCCAAACAAATGGGATTGTTTTTTCTTTGTTTTAGATTATTTGTGGGTTTGATTTACCGGGTAGCGGGAGCTCGCTGCTTCGCAACGCTCGGTTTTTTGCGCTTAACGGCCTTAAGGCCTTAAGCGTCGGGACAGGATCTTATCTGCGTATTCGAATCATTTTTCCTTTTTTTAGTTTGGGGCGGCGGCGCCCCAAACCCGCTACGCGGTATTCCATTTCATTTCATACCGCTCCGCTCTGCCGGCCTCCGGCCGGGTAAAACGGAATCCTGACTCGCTTTGCTGTCAGGATTCCGTTTTACTGGGTGCAGATGGAAACCTTGTTGGTTCCTGCAACTGGAAACTATAGTCTCGTATTGGAGTAGATTGGTACGTCGATGGAGCAGAAATCGTGGTCCAGGTATTTGAAATAGCCGGTGCAGGCTATCATGGCGGCGTTGTCAGTGGTGTATGAGAACGGAGGTATGAATACCTTCCAGCGGTAACGCCGGGCATGATCCTGGAACGCTTCACGCAGACCCGTATTGGCCGATACTCCGCCTGCCACGGCAATGCGGTTGATACCGGTGTCCTTGGCAGCCTGACGCAGCTTCTTCATGAGAATGTCAACGATTGTACGCTCAAGCGATGCACACAGGTCCTCCTTGTGATGCTCAATGAAATCGGGATCATCCTTGACCCAGTCCCTGAGGTTGTAGAGGAACGATGTCTTGAGTCCGCTAAAGCTGTAATTGTATCCGGGAATGTTCGGTTTGCTGAATTTGTAGGCATCGGGATTACCCTGACGGGCCAGGCGGTCGATTATCGGACCTCCGGGATAGCCGAATCCCATTACCTTGGAGCATTTGTCCATAGCCTCTCCAGCCGCGTCATCGATAGTCTGTCCGAGAATCTCCATTTTGTTGTATGATTCCACCTTGACGATCTGCGAGTTTCCGCCCGATACCAGCAGGCACAGGAACGGGAACTCCGGAGCTGCGGATTCCTCGCCCGGTTTGCGGATGAAATGGGCCAAAATGTGTCCCTGCAGATGGTTCACCTCAATCATCGGTATGTTAAGCGAGCGGGCGAATCCCTTGGCGAAAGAGACGCCGACCAGGAGCGATCCCATAAGTCCGGGGCCACGGGTAAAAGCAACCGCGCTCAGCTGTCCGGCATCAATTCCCGCCCTTTTCAACGCGGTATCCACCACCGGGACTATATTCTGCTGGTGAGCTCTGGATGCCAGTTCCGGCACCACTCCGCCATACTCCTCGTGAACCTTCTGGCTGGCCACCACATTCGACAGAAGTTCGCCGTTGCAGATGACCGCAGCCGACGTATCATCACATGATGACTCTATGCCCAGGATATAGACGTTTTTTTCCATTTTTTACTCCATATTTACTAATGGCGTGCAAAGATACAATATTATTTCCCTACTTTTGCATCCAATATTTCATACCACCTAATTAATACAATGATCTGGAACAAAAAAATCGAGTGCATGTCACGTGATGAGATGCGCCAGTTACAGAGTGAAAAACTCATTAAGATTGTAGCACACGCCTACAATAACTCTCCGTTCTACAAGAAAAGATTTGATGAGCACGGCGTTCGCCCCGAGGACATCAAAAGCATCGATGACATTGTAAAATTGCCTTTTACAGTAAAGCAGGACCTGCGTGACAATTATCCTTTCGGTATGATGTGCGTACCCATGACTGACATTCTCAGACTGCACGCATCATCAGGAACAACAGGAAAACCAATCGTTGTAGGTTACACCCAGAAGGACCTTGACAACTGGTCCGAGGCTGTAGCCCGTTGCCTTACCGCTTTCGGACTCAGTAAAGACGATTTCGTACAGATTGCTTACGGATACGGCCTTTTCACCGGCGGTCTTGGTGCACATGACGGCGTACACAAGATCGGTGCTACCGTAATCCCGACAAGTAGCGGTAATACACAGAAGCAGCTTCAGCTCATGCAGGACTTTGGTTCTACAGCTGTAGCATGTACCCCCTCTTACGCCCTTTATATGGCTGAGGAGATCCGCAAGCAGGGTCTTGACATCAACAACTTCAAGCTCAAGGTCGGAATATTCGGCGCTGAGCCCTGGACTGAAGCCATGCGTAAGGAACTTGAAGACAAGATGCATATCAAGGCATTTGATATCTACGGTCTTACTGAGATCAGCGGCCCCGGTGTGGGCGGCGAGTGCGAGTGCCAGAACGGCACCCACCTCTGGGAAGACCTCTACTACCCCGAGATCATCGACCCCGTTACCCTGCAGCCTGTTGAGCCGGGCCAGAAGGGTGAGCTGGTATTCACCACACTTGACAAGTGGGGTATGCCGATGATCCGTTACCGTACACGTGACCTCACCTACCTCAACTATGACAAATGCGAGTGCGGCCGTACCGCTGTCCGCATGGGTAAGATCCTGGGCCGCAGCGATGATATGATGATCATACGCGGCGTGAACGTATTCCCCTCACAGATCGAGTCGATCCTGCTGGAGTTCCCCGAGTACGAGCCCTACTTCCTCATTGAGGTTGACCGCGTGAACAACACCGACACATTCGATATCCAGGTTGAGGTTAAGCCTGAGTTCTACACCGACCAGGTTAACGAACTGGTACGTCTTCGTCAGCGTCTTACCGCACGCATACAGAGCGTCGTAGGTATCCAGCCTGCCATCAAGATCGTGCAGCCCGGAACCATCGAGCGTTCCACCGGTAAGGCCAAGCGCGCCATCGACCACAGAAAATTTGAATAACAACCAATTAATGATATCCGACTATGCTTATCAGACAGATTTCAGTTTTCCTGGAGAATGAGAAGGGAAAATTTGCCGAGATAGCCAGACTGCTCGGTAACAACGGTATAAACATGAAGGCCTTTACCGTATCTGAGACACAGGATTTCGGTATTGCCCGCATCATAGTTGAGCGTGACCAGATTGAGCGCGCATTCAACCTTATCAAGTCAAACTCTTACGCAGTTACCATGACCCATGTGGTTTATCTGGAGTGCGCCAATGTTCCCGGCGCCATGGCCAACGCTATGGAGAAGCTCTCAGCTGCCGGCATATCAGTAGAATACATGTACGCATTCACTGATTCGTCATCGGAATTCTCAAGAGTAATCATACGTCCTGACAAGACTGAGCTGGCCAACCAGATCATCCAGGAGTTGTAATAATTTAGTTTGGGCGCATTGCGTACGCGTTTTTTGTGTATCTTTGCGCCCAGAAAAGGAAAGATGCCAGAGTGATCGAATGGACCGGACTCGAAATCCGGCGTACGGCCTAGCCGTACCGTGGGTTTGAATCCCACTCTTTCCGCAAAAAAATGGTCGCCAGATGGCGGCCTTTTTTTGTGGAAAGAGCGGGATTCGGTAAAACCTCTTTTTAGCGCTCGCTCCTATACGTTCGTACCTGCGTTTTTTAACATTAGGAACCGTCCCTAATGTGTTAGTTTTCCCGCAAAACTGCAACATTAGGAACCGTCCCCAATGTTGCAGTTTTTAACGAAAGTTGTGGATAACGTGGACGGGAGAGTTGTGTTAAATTCAGATAGTTATTGTAATTTTGCAGGCAGTTAACACAAATACCAACACAGAGCAAATGGGTGGATTTTTTGGAGTCGTCTCTAAGAAGAGATGCATCAACGATCTATTTTACGGAACTGACTATCAGTCTCATCTTGGCACTAGCCGCGCCGGTATGGTAACCTACAGCCATGAAGAAGGGTTCACGCGCAGCATCCACAACCTGGAAAGCGATTATTTCAGAAGCAAGTTTGAACGTGAGCTTGACCGATTCGGCGGCAACAGCGGCATAGGCGTAATAAGTGATACCGATGCCCAGCCCATGCTCATGAACAGCCACCTTGGACGATTCGCCCTTGTAACTGTGGCCAAGATCAACAACAAGGAGGAGATATGCGAGAGCCTACTTAAGGAGAACATGCACCTGAGCGAGTTCAGCAGCGGAAAGATCAACCCCACAGAGCTCGTGGCTCTGCTTATAATAAAAGGTAAGAATTATGTTGAAGGCATAGAGAACGTATTCAAGACCATCAAAGGTTCATGCTCTATGCTGCTTCTCACTGAAGACGGCATAATTGCCGCCCGCGACTCATGGGGCCGCACCCCCATCACACTGGGTGTAAAGGACGATGCAGTTGCAGTAACTACCGAGACCACCGCATTCCCCAACCTGGGATTCAAGACAGAGATTTACCTTGGCCCCGGCCAGATAATCAAGATAACCGAGAACGGATACGAGGAGCTGCGCAAGCCCAACAAGAAGATGCAGATCTGCTCATTCCTCTGGGTTTATTACGGATTCCCCACAAGCTGCTATGAAGGCCGCAACGCCGAGGATGTACGTAACGAACTCGGACGTGTAATGGGCCGCGAGGATGATGTTGAGGTCGATGGTGCCTGCGGAATCCCCGACAGCGGTGTAGGTATGGCCGTAGGTTATGCCGAGGGTCACAAATGTCCCTACACCAGAGCCGTCGCCAAGTATACCCCCACCTGGCCCCGCTCATTCATGCCTACCGACCAGTCAAGACGTAATCTTGTGGCCAAGATGAAGCTCATTGCCAACAAGGAGATCCTGAACGGCAAACGTCTGGTTTTCTGCGATGACAGCATTGTACGCGGAACCCAGCTCAAGGACAACTCACACGAATTCTACGAGTCCGGCGTAAAGGCCGCTCACATGAGAATATCCTGCCCTCCCCTTATCTGGGGCTGCCCGTTTGTGAACTACTCGGCCAGCAAGAATGACCTGGAGCTCATAAGCCGTCGCGTGATACAGGATTTTGAGGGTGAGAATCCCAGCCAGGAGGTACTCAGGACCTATGCTACCACCGGTACTCCCCAGTACGAGAAGATGGTATGCGAGATTGCCCGCCGCCTACAGCTCACCACACTCAAGTTCACATCGATAGAGGCACTGGTAAAGGCCATCGGCCTGCCCAAGGAGCGTGTATGTACCCACTGCTTTGACGGCAGTTCGTTCTACACTCTTGAGGAGGAGAACAAGCAGTAATCCTATTAAAGCATAGATTCCAGGACGGCTACCGCATGGGTAAGGTCGTCCTGGAATTTTTTATGGTCCTTGAGATAGTCTGCCCGGCCGCCTGAAAGAAGCGAAAGCAGGTCGGGGTTGATCTCATCGGCATAGTTACCTATTATATACTCTATGTCATCCTTCTGCCAGTCCAGGGTCGAATGCTCATAAACCCTGAGTTTCTGATGCATGAACGCATACGCCGTCTCTATGCTGTCTTTCCTTATCATCTGCTGCCCGGACTGTTATTTGTACTGACTGGGTGAAACGCCGAATTTGCTCTTGAATACCGATGAGAAATGACTCTGGGTGCTGAATCCGGTCTTGTCGACAATCTCCGATACCGTGTACTTGCCGCTCTTGAGCAGCTCGGCGGCACGGTTGAGCTTATAAGTACGGAAGAAACTGCTCGGAGTCTCACCGGTAAGACCCTTGATCTTATAGTAGAGCTTGGTTCGGGACATATAGAGCAGGTCGGTTATGCGGTTAATGTTGAGCTCAGTATTGGAGAGTTCCTCCTCCATAAGCTTATAAAGCTCATCCATAAACTTCTTGTCGTACTCGGAAAGCACCTCCTCGGCCTCCTCTACCTGCGTGGTGGTGGTCGATTTACCCAGTACGTTACGCAGACGCTCACGGTTCTTGAGCTGTGACTGTATGAGAGCCTGGAGCACGGACGGCTCGAACGGCTTGGTCACGTATGCATCGGCCCCTACATTCAGGCCCTCCACCTGGTTCTCGGGGGTTACCTTGGCAGTTACCAGAATCACAGGAATATGGCTCAGCTGCATATCCTGCTTGATCTCGCGACAGAGCTCATATCCGTCCTTTCCCGGCATGGCCACATCACTCAGCACGATATTGGGTTCCTCCTTGCGCAGGCTCTGAAGCGCCGAATCGGCATCCAGGCAGGTCGTGAGGCGGTATTCGCGGCTGAACAGCACACGCATGTAGTTGATTATCTCAGTATCGTCATCAACAACCAGTATTGACGGACGTCCGTCCTTGCCTTGTGTCTCCTGGGGAATCTCACCGGCAGCCGGCTCAGCTATGATCACCTCAGGATCCTGCTTGACAAGCATGCTACGCTCCTCATCGGTATACGACTCCTTATCCATCGGATAGGTCAATGTAAACACGGCACCATGTCCTTCAGGACGGTTGTTGACATTCAGTTCGCCATGATGCAGTTCGGCAAGACGGCGGGCAAAATAGAGTCCGATGCCCGTTCCCCAGTTCACGAACTCCTTGGTCTGGTTGTCGAGCTGGTAGTAACGCTTGAATATATTCTCCTTCTGCTCATCGGGTATACCCTTGCCCGTATCGGCTATGGAGATGCTCACATTGCTGTTGTTGACATCGAGCGATACATCCACGCTACCGCCTGCGGGTGTGAACTTAAGCGCGTTGGACAGAAGGTTATAGACTATCTTCTCGACCTTATCGGCATCGGTCCATGCCATCAGGGACTCCTCGAGTCCGAAACGGTTCAGGGTAAGTCCTTTCTCGCGTGCGTTGAACTCAAAGGTGTCACATATCTCATTGAGCAGCTTTACCACGTCAATCTGGGCCACGTTGAGGTTGAGGGTATCGTTCTCAAGCTTATTGAAATCCATGAGCTGGTTAACCAGCTTGAACATACGCTGTACGTTGCGGTTGGTTATGGAGAGCAGCTTACGGTCCTCATCACGCAGGTTCTTGCTGGTGACAAGCTGCTTGACCGGTCCTGCTATCATGGTGAGAGGCGTACGGAATTCATGGGCAATATTGGCAAAGAAACTCATGTTCATGCGGTTGGTACGCTGCTCATGCTCTTTTTCCAACTCCGCGTTACGTGCCTGACGGCGCGCCTCTACCACGCGGCTTGCGTTACGGTATATCACCAGGATGTAGTATGATATTATGGAGAGATAGATAAGCCATGCCCACCAGGAGTTCAGCTTGGCCGGACGGACTATCACGCGTATACTTCGCTCATGTCCTGCCTGTGCGTTGTCACTTCCCGTAATGCGTACCCTAAACCTGTACTTGCCCGCAGGCAGGTTGGCATAATAGGCCGAATGGCTGGTTCCTGCGTCAATCCACTGACTGTCAAAACCGTCCATCTTATAATAGTAACGTACACGCTCGTGCTCACCGAAGTCAAGCGCCGAGAATGAGAGGCTGAAACTGTTATCCTTGTGGTTCAGACGTATCACATCGCTCATATCGAGCATCTTCTCCAGAGGAGCGTTTTTCTCAGGACGGATAAGACGGTTATGTACGTGAAGGTCACCCAGGAACAGCGGCAGGTTACGCTCAGCAACGACCTCGGAGGGGTCAAACATGGTAACACCGTCTATACCGCCGAACACCAGCTTACCGTTGGGCAGTCGGCAGGCAGCCCTGTCGTAGAACTCGTCACCGCTCAGACCGTCCACCTTATAATAAGAACTGATGCGTCCGGAGTTGCGGTCATAACGGTTAAGACCCTTCATGGTGCTTATCCATATGTTTCCGTTGAAATCCTCAATGATACTGCCCACATCCGAACAAGAGAGGCCGCTGATACGCTCCATACGGTTCTCTTCAATGTTGTAACGCAGCACGCCGTTGCTTACGGTACCTATCCAGACATCACCCTTGGTATCCTGATACATATCGGTAGGAATGAACATGCTGCGGCGTATGCATTTGTCCATATCCGTGATGTTCAACTCTCTCAAACGGCCTGTAGCATGATCCATTGCAACGATCTTCTGGTTCAGGGCTGCTATGAGCATACGTCCGTCCGAAAGATTAAGGATCTTGGGTATAAAGGTGAAATCCACGTTGAATATCTGCTTGGGAACAGCCGTGGTCGCGTTATGCTCAATACTGTAGATATTTGTGGTTGAGGTCGATATCCACAACGTACCGTCCTTCATCTCAAAGTCCATGGGCCTTGGCACACGGTAGGTGCATTCCACGTTAAGGCTCTGCCCGTCATACCTTGTCTTGATAACCGACATCGCGGTGGAGAGCCACAGATAGCCTTCGTTATCGGCATACATATGGGTTATGGCCGCGTTCTCATCGGCCCCTTCAAGACCTTTGAGTTCCACGCTCTCCGCCCTTCCGGACCACGTATGATACACGAACAACCCCTTGAGAAGGGTCGATATCCAGAGATTTGAACCACGGTCAACAGCCAGAGCCAGGACCGATGCGTTACCGGTGAGCCTGTTTACGTTATAGTCGC
Source organism: Bacteroidaceae bacterium (assembly GCA_045131955.1). Taxonomy (GTDB): domain Bacteria; phylum Bacteroidota; class Bacteroidia; order Bacteroidales; family Bacteroidaceae; genus Colenecus. The sequence continues at coordinate 12,984 of JBGURN010000176.1, read as the reverse complement.
TGTTGAATATCTCCTTGTAGTAGTAGTCGGCCACAAGACCCTGGTCATAGGTTCCGCACCATATGTTACGGCGGGAATCCTCATAAATGCAGGTTATGTACGAATCGGGAATGTTATAGGTAAACTCATCCTCACCCTGTGCCACCAGTCTGTCAGAGATGAAGTCATACAGGAACACTCCGTTCTTCTCGGTGCTTATGAGAATGAGGTTGTTCTCCAGCAGGCACATGGAGAGTATGGTATTGCCGTTCTCCAGCAGTCGCTGACGGTTGGGCGGGCGCATCCTTACAGGACGCCTGGCGCCGGTATCGTACATGAAAAGCGAACCGGTTCCGGCCACAGCCAGGATACCGTTCGGAAGCATCTCGGTAAAATAAGAATCCTCAACCGGGATACGCATGGGAATGGTATTGTGGAACAGAGCCGTATCGCTGTCATTGGTGTAGACCGATATGTTCCGGATCTCCACCATATATATTTCATCATTGGGAGCTATGTAACAGCGGCACCACATGGCATCACGGCGCAGTTCCCTCTCAAGAAAGGTATCGAACTCACTCTTGTCCTCGTTGTAAATGAACACCTTGTTTGTGGTGTTGGCATAGATATTACCCTTGCTGTCCTCAAAGATTCCCAGGATGTTACGGTTCCTGGACTGCAGTGAAATGCGTTCAAAAGAGTCATATTCGTTATACAGTCCGATACCGTTCACCGTACCTACCCAGAGACGTTTCCTTGAGTCACAAAGCAGATACTGGATATTGTTGTCGGGAAGACCCATTGAGTCATACGCACAGAAATACTGATGGTACTCCTTGCCGTCATAGCGGTTGAGTCCGCGGAATGTACCGATCCACAGGAATCCCTTCGCATCCTCGGTAATGCACTTGACCCTGCTGTTTGACAGTTCACTTGAAACAATAAGGTCATTCACCTCATCCTTATCACCCTGTGTCATGGGATCGGGCTCGTTACAAGCTACGAGTCCCATCAGTGAGAGAACAGCCAAACCAGTGCGGATTACCTTATTCATATATTTATTATAGTGGTTCGTTGGTTTCGCAAAAATAACTCCATATGTTCAAATTACAACACAAATGAAACAACAAATCAGCCTGTTTCAAGCTTTTGAACAAATACGACAATCAAATAAACAAATCCGACAAGCTATTGGAATAAGTGTTTCCAAATTTGCAGCGGTAAAAAACCAACCAACTGTTTATGAAGAAACTGACCTATATCATTGCTATCCTGTTCAGCATGACAGCCGCCGCTCAGCAGAACCTCTCGTTCGGCCAGGGTCCGCAGCTGGTATCCCCTCAGATCAATGATGACAACACTGTAACATTCCGCATGTCGGCCCCCGGCGCGCAGAAGGTTCAGGTTACAGGTGATTTCCTTCCCAATCAGGTCATCGAGACACAGTTCGGAACATTCGAGACCCAGGGAACAGTTGACATGACAAAGGATGAAAGAGGCAACTGGTCCTTTACATCCGATGCCCTCAAACCGGAACTATACACTTATAATTTTATTGTCGACGGAGCGAAAATCACAGATCCCTTAAACGTCTATACCATCCGCGACATTAGCAACCTGTTCAATATATTTCTTATTGGCGGTGACCGTGCAGATCTTTACAAGGTTAATAATGTGGCGCACGGCACAGTCAGTAAAGTGTGGTACGATTGCCCCACTGAGGGGACAAAACGTCGCTGCACCATCTATACCCCGGCAGGATATGAGACCAGCGGTAAGAAATACCCTGTTCTCTACCTGCTGCACGGTATAGGAGGCGACGAGAACGCCTGGAGCGAGCTTGGAAGAGCCACTCAGATTCTCGACAACCTGATTGCCCAGGGCAAGGCTGAACCTATGATCATGGTGATGACCAACGGAAACATTTCAGAGGAGGCCGCCCCCGGTGAGACATCAAAAGGATTCACTGTACCGACCATGAGTCTTCCCAAGACTATGGATGGCTACTTTGAGACTGCATTCCCCGATGTTATAAAGTTTGTGGAAAGCAACTACCGCGTCAAGGCCGATAAGGCACACCGCGCCATTGCAGGCCTCTCCATGGGCGGTTTCCACTCACTCTACATATCGATCAACAACCCCGACACATTTGATTATATCGGACTCTTCTCCGCTGCCGTAGACCAGCAGCAGAACGGCGGACTTCAGACTGTATACGAGAACCGCGACCAGAAGATCGATAATCTGTTCAGCAAGAAACCCAAGCTGTTCTGGATAGGTATCGGCAAGACCGATTTCCTCTACTCCAATAACACCGCTCTCCGTGGTGTCCTGGACAGCAAGGGCTACAAGTACACCTATATGGAGACCGAGGGCGGTCACATATGGCGTAACTGGAGAATCTACCTCTCGGAATTTGTTCCACTTCTTTTCAAGTAAGGCAGCATGGGAAAGTACGCATTCATGGCACTCGGGCTTGGACTGATGATAGCAGGCTGCAGTTCTGAGGATAATTCCGGAAAGAAGATTGACCGCAAGATCCTCTCGCAGATGACTCTTGAGGAGAAGGCGCGTTTTGTAATAGGTACAGGAATGGCCGGCACCTCCGGTGACAACGCCGTGATTGGCTCAACCCAGATGCTCGTTCCCGGCGCTGCAGGTACCACCTACCCGCTTGAGAAATACGGACTGCCCGCCATAGTACTGGCCGACGGCCCTGCCGGACTTCGCATAGACGCCAATCGTCAGGGTGATGACAACACATATTACTGCACACATTTCCCCATAGGAACGCTTCTGGCTTCAACCTGGAACACCGAACTTATAGAAGAGGTCGGCAAGGCTATGGGTCAGGAGGTCAAGGAGTACGGAGCAGACGTTCTGCTGGCTCCCGCAGTCAACATAATGCGCAACCCGCTCTGCGGCCGCAACTTCGAGTACTACTCTGAGGATCCTGTAGTTGCCGGCAAGACAAGCGCAGCATACATACGCGGTGTACAGTCCAACGGCGTAGGCACAAGCATCAAGCACTTTGCCGCCAACAACCAGGAGACCAACCGTATGAACAACGACGCCCGCATGACCCAGCGCGCCCTGCGTGAGATCTATCTCAAGGCATTCGAGATAGCCATAAAGGAGAGCGATCCCTGGACCGTGATGACATCGTACAATTACATCAACGGTGTCTACACCTCAGAGAGCAAGGACCTGGTAACCGCCATACTCCGTGACGAGTGGGGTTACAAGGGAACGGTCATGACTGACTGGTACGGCGGAAAGGACGGCTACAAGCAGATGTGGGCAGGCAATGACATGCTTCAGCCCGGTAAAGAGGAGCAGTTCCATTCAATCGTGGATGCAGTCAATAACGGACAGCTTTCCATGGCTGACCTGGACCGCAACATAAAGCGCATATTCAACCTCATTGAGAAGACGCCCCGTTTCCAGGGATACGAATACTCCAACAAACCTGACCTGGAGGCTCACGCAGCTGTTACAAGACAGTCTGCAACTGAGGGTATGGTCCTGCTCAAGAACAACGGCGCCCTCCCCTTCACTACCGATATAAAGAATGTGGCCCTCTACGGCTGCACCTCATATGACTTCATAGCCGGCGGTACCGGTTCAGGTAACGTGAACCACGCATATGTGGTATCACTTCTGGACGGACTCCGCAACGGCGGATACAACGTTTCAGACCAGCTCAAGAACAAATACCTCAGACATATCGAGACTTGCAAGAAGCAGATTGACGCAGAGATTGCACAGAAGGCCAAGGATGACCCCAAGAACGCCATGCTTCTGAGCTTCATGCCCAAGCCCCTGCCCGAGGAGATGCAGTTCAGCACATCTGAGCTCACAGCACAGGCCCGCAGGTCCGATGTGGCTGTAATCACACTCGGCCGTCTGTCAGGTGAATTCATAGACCGCTCACCCGATGATTTTGACCTCTCAGAATCTGAAAGGAAACTCATAGAGCAGGTTTGTAAGGTATACCACAAGGCCGGCAAGAAGGTTATCGTACTGCTCAACATAGGCGGTGCCATTGAGACAGCCTCATGGAAAGACCTGCCCGATGCTATACTCTGCGCCTGGCAAGCCGGTCAGGAGGGCGGCAACAGCGTAGTTGACGTTCTGAGCGGCAAGCAGACACCGTCAGGTAAGCTCACCATGACATGGCCTGTAAGGCTCACAGACGTAGCTTCATCCAAGAACTTCCCCATAGATGAGGATCCACGCATTGACATGTTCAACCAGGGTCAGACCGGAACAGTCAGGAATGTGGACTACACCGAGTATGAGGAGGATATATATGTTGGATACCGTTACTTTGACTCGTTCGATGTGCCCGTATCATATCCTTTCGGATACGGACTCTCCTACACTACTTTCGAGTACAGTGACGCAACGATTGAGATTAATGAAAACACTTATACAGTTAGCGTAAAAGTCAAAAACACAGGCAACTTTGACGGTAAGGAGGTTGTAGAACTTTATACAGCCGCACCCGACAGCAAGCAGGCTAACAAGCCTGTCAAGGAACTCAAGGCATACGCCAAGACCCCATTGCTCAAACCGGGTGAATCTGCCACTGTCGTGATGACGGTTAAGACAGCCGATCTGGCATCGTTCGATGAGAAAGCATCAGCATGGGTAGTCGCAGGTGGTGACTACGGATTCCTGATAGGCTCTTCATCAAAAGACATCAGGATGGCCCTGACGGCTCAGGTCAAGGAGCAGAAATCCAAAGCCGGCAATGTGCTTGGACCAAAATCGTCCATGAAAACTTTACATAGATAAAAAACTGTTCATTCCGGATCCTCTCCCGGCATTTATAGTGAATTAGGTAATTTAGGTTAATGAGAGGCGTTTCCGCCGTCACAGAGATGTGATGGCGGAAACATCTTTTATAGGGGTACCTGTTCCGGGATTGTATCAGAGGTCCTTAACCATTTCACGGAAACGGCGCATGCCGGCGGTAGCCACATCCTTGATATGCACCACCCCGCTCACATGGGCAGCGGCCGAATCATCGGGGTCGACCATGATTATGCGGCAACCTGAAGGGGCATACTGATAGAGTCCAGCTGCCGGGTAAACCTGCATGGAGGTTCCTATTATAAGGAGTATATCGGCCGTACTCACCTCATCGGCGGCTCGGCTCAGGTTGGGAACCTGCTCACCGAACCATACTATATGCGGCCTGAGCTGTGTGTTGTGGGGGCCGCCCTTGTCACCCAGATTAATAGGTTTGTAACCTATATCCTGTACATAGCGCTCACTCCACCAGTCCATATCGGTATATGTATCCTCGGGACGTACCTTGGTCAGTTCTCCATGCAGATGTATGATATTGGTGCTCCCGGCACGCTCGTGGAGATTGTCAACGTTCTGGGTAATTACACATACATTATAATCTTTCTCCAGTTCCGCTACAATACGGTGAGCCTCGTTAGGCTCAACAGTAGCCAGCTGTGCGCGGCGTTCGTTATAGAATCTGAGCACACGCTGTTTATCCCTATACCAGCCGTCTATGGTAGCCACAGCCTCAACCGGTTCGTTATCCCACAGGCCGTTGCCTCCACGGAAGGTGGAGATGCCGCTCTCGGCACTTATGCCTGAGCCGCTTAGTACTACTATCTTTTTCATTGCAGTCATCATTTATCGGACTATATTCATCTCATCAAGTAGGTAACCGGCACCGCCAACCTTGTCCATCATCCAGAGCACGTAGCGTATATCCACACTGATGGTACGCTGATAGTCGGGCTCGAATATCACATCACCGCTCATGGCCTCCCAGTTACCGTCAAAGGCCAGACCGATGAGATTGCCGTCGGCATCCATGACGGGGCTGCCGGAGTTACCTCCTGTTATGTCGTTGTTGGTTATGAAGCATACCGGGACCTCGCCGTCAGGACCTGCGTAATCACCAAAGTCACGTTTCTCATAGAGCTCTTTCTGGCGAGCCGGGACGATGAACTCGTAATTATCGGGATCCTCCTTGTCCATGACACCCTTCATATTGGTGTAGTAACCCATATGACTCCCGTACTTTGTATCATAGCCGAGTACGGAGCCGTATGTGAAACGGCAGGTTGAATTGGCATCGGGATAGAGTCTGGAGCCCTTATGCCACTCCATGAGTCCCTGTGTGTAGAGCCTGGAGAGAGAATCCAGTCTCGCACCGTTACTGCTTGAATATGAATGCATGATCTTTAAACGTGTCTCTGTCACCATAGTGTTCAGTTTGTAGGCAGGATCATTTTGAAGTTCCTGAACAGTCTTGGTATGAACCAGAGCGGAATCCGCAAAAGCCGTATTGGCATAGAGGCTGTCCCAGTCAATCCCTGTCAGGTCCAACGAATCCTTGGCATTGGCATGGCTGTTATAGAACTCCGCCATAGTCTTGGCGATATCCCTATCCAACCGGGCATCATAATTGCGGAAGAATCTTGCGTTGCCTCTATTAAAAGGTGAGGCGACCTGAAGTAGCTCAATATTGCCAAGGCTCTCGCTGAATACTGCGTTCCTGATATTGTATTCGGTATTGGCCTTCACTTCCTTCTCTATCTCCTCAATCAGATTGCCGTACCTGGCCTTGCGCTTACGGTTTGAATTGACCCATTTCATGAAATCGGCCTCCCTCTCTTTCTGGCGCTCTATCACCCGGAGTTCCTTGAAACTCCGGTCCATACCGGTCCATTTCTTCCATCCGTTGGCCGATAATGCATATTTGTTTGAATACTTAAGACGTATGGTATCATTCCCGCTCATAGCCTTCCACATGACATCCTGACGTGCAGTACGGGCGGCAACGCGTATGTTCTGGACCTCTATGAGCTGCTCCAGCTGTGCTGCGGTCTGATAGCGCTGTGTACGGCCGGGATACCCCATGATCATGGCAAAGTCGCCCTCATCATACCCCTTGAGCGATATACTCAGGTATTTGTCGGTATTGAGCGGGATATTATCCTCATCGTACTTTGAAGGGACACCGTCCTCATCGGTATAGACACGGAACATGCTGAAGTCACATGTATGGCGCGGCCACATCCAGTTATCGGTCTCACCTCCGAACTTACCGGCCGCTGCCGGAGGAGTACCCACCAGACGTACGTCAAGGTAGGTTATTTCAACAATGATATAGGTCTGAGTGCCGTTATAGAACGATACCTGACGGCAATTGGAATAGGGATACTCCCTTTCAAGCTCGTCTATCATCTCTCTTGCATTGCCGCCCTGTACCGGTACCATACGCTGAAGGAACGTAACGTGGAGTCCCGGAATCGGTATCTCCTCCTCCCGGCTCATAGCCCAGAATCCATCCTCCAGATAGTTGTGCTCAGGTGTGGAGAGGGACTGGATATAGGAGTATCCGCAGTGGTGGTTGGTAAGGAGCAGTCCGCGGTCTGAGATTATCTCACCCGTGCAGCCTCCGGCGAAATTGACCACAGCATCCTTTATGGAAGGTTTATCCTCATCATATATTTCCGATACATCTATCCTGAGGCCAAGTTTCTTCATATCGGCCCCGATAGTCTTATTCAGTGTCGGCAACATCCACATGCCCTCATCGGCCTTGACAGGAGTGAGAGCCATGAGCATCAGCAATGGCAGCAAAACCTTTCTCATAACGCGTCTGTGTTAGCTTATATACGCAAATATAATAATTCGATTCTTTTTTCTTATCTTTACCGAAAGAAGTAATTACTATACCGATATGAAGATAGGAATAATTGGAGCCGGCTGGATTGCCGATAAGATGGCCGAAACTCTCACCGGCCTTGACAGTTCAATGAAGTATGCCATTGCTGCACGCGACCTTGGCCGCGCACAGGAGTTCGCCCGCCACTGGGGTTTCCAAAAGGCATACGGCTCATACAAGGAGATGGTTGAGGACCCTGAAGTGGACCTTGTATATGTAGCCACACCCCACTCCCATCACTTTGAGCATGCCAGCCTGGCCATCAACGCCGGCAAGCCCGTACTCTGCGAGAAGGCATTCACAGCCAATGCACGTGAGGCCGATGCCCTGCTCAACCTGGCGCACAAGAAAGGTATCTTCATAACTGAGGCCATCTGGACCCGCTACATGCCACTCTCGCTCAAGGTAAAGGAGCTTCTGGAGAGCGGTGCCATAGGAAAACCGCGTCTGCTGAACGCCAGCCTGTGCTATATGATGGAGTTCAAGGAGCGAATACTCAGGCCCGACCTTTGCGGAGGCGCCCTTCTTGATTTGGGAGTCTACAGCATAAACTTCTGCCGCATGTATTTCGGTGCCGATATCATAAATGAGAGCACCAACTTCATTAAGAGCGACACCGGTATGGACATGCATAACTCCATCAGCTGGTCATACCGTGACGGCCGCATAGCCAACATCCAGTCCAGCACACTCTGCCTGTGCGGACGACTGGGCCAGATATGCGGTACCGAGGGCTATCTGATTGTTGACAACATAAACTGTCCCCAGCGCATAACCGTTTACAACGACTACAAGCCAACGGCCGTCTTTGACAAACCAGCAAACCAGATTACAGGCTATGAGTATCAGGTCATCGCCTGCAAGGAAGCTCTCAGGAACGGCTGGCTGGAATCACCCTACATGCCTCATCAGGAGACGCTTGACATAATGAAGGTTATGGACTCCCTCCGTAAGAAATGGGGTGTCGTTTATCCTATGGACTGATACCGACAGTACAAAAAACGCCTTTTCAGGATATTTCCAGGCTGTTTTTTCTGATAACATGCTATCTTTGCATCCGCAAAACTGATGAAAAATCCGGCATTGAAAAGACAGTTGTTTGCCTGGTTGCTGCTGGCAGTGTTCCTGCCGATGCTGACCTTGTCATCGGTCCACGTCCACAGGCATGCCCATGCGCAGGCGGTGGAATGTGACGACTGTCTGAATCACTGCTGCCCCGGACATCTGACAGTCACCGACGCCCCGTTACATCAATGCGTCCTCTGCCAGTTCCTTTCACTCTCCTATATTGCTGCGGCAACTATCGCGGTAATACAGTTTGCTGATCCACAACAAAAACCATCCGTACATTTACATGCTGCAGTACGTATCCGTACCTGCGGCATCCCCTTATTACGCGCCCCACCCGTGTCTGTCTTGAATTAAAAGGAGACAATCTCATTCTTTTTATTTAAACAGACAATCAGCATGACAACATTCATACTGGCTGCCACGCTTATGGTATGTACCACAGCGGATCTGGAGCCTCAGATATGGCCCGATACCGCCGTAGTGCTTGATGACGTCACAGTCACGGACCGTCGGCAGCTGGATTACCAGATGCACTCATCACAGTCATCGGTTCAGGTATCCCATGACTATATGCAGCGCAACTTTAACGGAAGCCTCATGCAGACCCTGCAGGGCATACCGGGAGTCAAGGCTATGAGCATTGGCTCAGGGCAGTCCAAGCCTATGATACGCGGCTTGGGGTTCAACCGTATGGCCGTAAGTGAGGATGGCATCAAGCATGAAGGCCAGCAATGGGGCGATGATCACGGACTGGAGATTGACCAGTTCGCGGTAGAGCGTGCCGAGATAATAAAAGGCCCGGCCGCACTGTTATATGGTTCCGATGCCATAGGCGGTGTGTTGAGCCTCTATTCAAGACATATCCCCGACCGTACATTTGAGGGCTCGGTGCAGCTCATAGGCAGGTCGGTCAATGACCAGACAGGCGTATCGGCCAGAGTGGGAGGATTGCATGGAAAGCTGTTTTATAATGCCAACGTGACCTGGCTGGACTACAGTGACTGCCGGATTCCGTCCGACAGCATCCAGTATTACTCATACTACATCAGGCTCAAGGACCGCCGACTGCGCAACACAGCCGGCAGAGAGCGTGACGGCAGCATTATGCTGGGTTATGCCGGATACAGCTTCCATACCGATGTACGCGTATCGGACTCCTACTCCCGCAGCGGGTTCTTTGCCAATGCTCACGGACTGGAGGTAAGGCTGTCCGATATCGACTATGACCGCTCTTCACGTGACATTGACCTGCCATACCAGTGGGTGAACCACCTCAAAGTACTCAGCCACACCTCATGGCAAACCGATATGTTCACCTTAGAGGGCAGTTTGGCCTACCAGAACAATCTGCGTGAAGAGTTGTCGGAGCCGGTCAGCCATGGTTACATGCCTATGCCGGATGGGACTCTTGAGCGCCGTTTCCATAAGGATACATACACTGCAAACCTCTCCATGACTCTCCTTACGTTTGACAGTCATGAGCTCAGGATTGGGGTGAACGCCGAGTATCAGAAGAACCGTCAGAGCGGATGGGGATTCATAATACCGTCATTCGAGACTTGGCAGGGCGGCGTTTATGTAACCGACAGTTACACCGTACGAGACGGATTCAAGGTCAATGCCGGTGTACGTGCGGATCATGCCATGACCCATATCCACGGCTACAGAGACTGGTTCAAGACCCCTCAGGAACAAAGTGATTCCGTTTATATGCAAAGGTCTGCGGAATCGAGACGCCGGTTCAACAGCATAACCTGGTCAGCCGGCATAAACCGCCGGTTGGGACATTGGGTAATCAAGGCCAATGCGGGTAAGAGTTTCAGGATACCTATCCCCAAGGAACTTGGAGCCGACGGCATCAACTACCACATATTCCGATATGAACGTGGCAATGCCGCTCTCGAACCAGAGGAGTCATACCAGCTGGATATGGGAATCACTTATGAATCCGACCGTCTGAGCATGCAGGTTGACCCGTACGTGAACTATTTCCCCAACTACATATACCTGAACCCGACTGCCAGATACGTGGAGGGTCTGCAACTCCACCATTACACTCAGGCAGAGGTGTTCAGATGGGGAATTGAGGCACAGATAACGCTGTATCTGTCGGCCCATTGGGAAACGGAGTTATCGGCAGAGTATCTGTATGCCAGACAGCTGTCAGGCCCTAAAAAGGGATATACCCTGCCCTTCTCCACACCCTGGTCAGCGCAGGCTGGAGTGCGTTACACATTCAACGGAGGATTCCTGGGATTGAACGCCCATATGGTAGGTGACAGGAATGAGATTGTCCCACCCGAAAAGACCACCCCGGGTCATTGGACCCTTAACCTGCAGGCCGGAAAGCAGTTCAGAACCGGCAAAAACACGGTCAAGGTACTGTTACATGCAGATAACCTGCTGGACGTGCGATACTATGACCACACCAGCTATTACAGACTGATCGATGTTCCCGAACCGGGACGCAACATGTCTCTGATGATAGTGCTGGATTTTTAAACACAAACAGATTAAAGAAAAACAGAATTATGAAAATGAATATCAGAATGTGCCTTATTGTGGCACTCGTTTCAGTAATGGCAGTAAGCCTCAACTCATGTGACAAAGATGAAAAACAGGTAGCCAAGCCCAAAATCACCCTCACCGAGGTGGGACATGACAACAGCAAGCATGCACATCCGGGCCATGACATGCATCTGGAGGCCGATATCGTAGCCGAAGGACTCATCAGATCCATAAATGTGGAGATTCATCAGGAGAACGGTTCATTCGAGATTGAGAAATCATATGTTGAAGGTAAGTACATAGGTGTGCGCAACGTTGAGTTCCACGAGCATATTGACATACCTGAGAATGCTCCGTTAGGCGAATATCATCTTCATCTTACCGTAACCGACAAGGAGGGACAGCAAAGCATGGCTGAGACCCACATCAACATAGTTGAGGATGACGGAGACGATGATGATGACGATCATGATCACGACCACGACCATCTGGATTGACATGAAAAGGAAAGACTTATTCCTACTGCTGCTGTGCGCACTCTGTGCGTGCAGCAGTTCCAGTGATGACAGGTCAAACGACATGTCCATGCCGGAGATATCGGACAAGGATATAATCCCTACCCCTGACAACTGCCAGACATTCGGCCTGGGAGATACCATACATTTCCATTATATCTTTACCGATGACACGGAACTGGGCTCGTTCAACATAGAGATACACAACAACTTTGACCATCACTCTCACAGCACGTCATCGGTGGAATGCTGTATGGAGCCCAAGAAACAGCCGGTACGTCCATGGGTGTTCAACAAAGACTATACGATTCCCGATGGGCGACGTTTCCATGAGGCGCTCCTGGACATAATCATACCCGAGGATGTTGACCCGGGTGACTATCACTTCATGGTCCGTCTCACAGACCAGGCCGGCTGGCAGCAACTCAAGGCGGTTTCAATCAAACTGGTGGATTTCTGACATGGACAGGCAGTCCGGCACAAAATAAATATGTAAGTTTGCAGCACCATTAATATAAATTACCTGATTATGAAAAAACTGTTCTCAATTGTGCTTATGGCTGTTGCCGTAGTATCCGCATCGGCTCAGACAAAGAAGGTTTCAATTCTTGGAGACTCATATTCAACTTTCCAAGGCGTAAATCCTGAAGGCTACAATCCTTTCTATCCCAATGACCGCAATGACGTAACTGAAGTTTCACAGACCTGGTGGGACCTTTATATAAAGGCTAAAGGTTATGAACTTGACAAGAATGACTCATGGGGCGGCTCCACTATCTGCGGTACCGGTTACGGCCGCATGGATGCATCACGCAACAATTTCATTTCACGTGTTGAAAAGCTTGGTAATCCCGATATCATATTCATATTCGGAGGTACCAACGATGCATGGGCAAGGGTTCCCATGGGCGAATACCAGTATTCAGACTGGAGCAAGGATGACTGCAAGAACTTCCGTCCGGCCCTGGCCTGCCTGCTGGATATGCTCAAGAAACAGTATCCCAAGGCAGAGTTGTACTCAATCCTGAACTCTGAGCTCAACGAGGATGTAAACGAGTCTATGCGTGAGGTATGCAAGCACTATGGCGTACAGCTCATTGAACTGCATGACATTGACAAGCAGAACGGCCATCCGTCAATCAGCGGCATGAAAGCCATCTGCGACCAGCTGCTTGAAGCCATCAAGTAAAACGATCCCAGCCG
>JBGURN010000175.1:0-4949 GCA_045131955.1 Bacteroidaceae bacterium | reverse complement strand
GAGCCGTCGACCGATATGGTATATTTGTCAAATCTCTCAGTCGTAGCAGCTTGCAGGTTGGCGAACAGGGTCTGGTCCATGGGCTCCTTGGTCTCCATATCCATGACCAGATGGTTCTTGCTCATGACGTTGAGGGTGTCATCGGGCACCTCATAGACCTTGAGGCTCTTGAGCTTGTCAGTCGGCATGTTGTTGAGGGCTATGCTCATGTCGCGCTTAAAGAACTGGTCACCGTTGAGCCTTATCTCGTTGATGTCACGACCCAGGTAGGTCATCTTGCCGTCGGAGTATTTGAGTCCCGGCAGACGGCGTACCAGATCCAGCAGCACGCTTCCGGTGGGCATCTCGTAGGCATCGGCATTGAATATTACGGTATCACCGCGCTGATACATGCGCTGCAGCTCGGCCACGATCTCCACCTCCTCGGTGGTAAGGGGGTTGCTGTGAAGCACCAGGGAGTCAATCTTTACGGTGAATGTCTGGATGCCGCTCTCCCTCTTGGCCTTGGGCGAGTAGATCGAGTCAAAGGTCTCCATGCCCAGATATGAGATGGTGACCCTTATCCTGGTGTCCTTGAGGCGGTCACGGCGTGAGGTGTAATTCCAGAAATAGCCGTCCCTGTCGACCGATGTGCCAGTGACCTCTGTGGTGTCACCCATGAGCGTGATCTTGACGTTGGCGCTCTGCAGAGGATAAGGTTCCGGTTCGTAATCATCGACACCGAATACCTTTCCCTCAACCGTGAATGACTGCTTTATGTAGGTGCGCAGCATCGACTCCACCTCAGGACTGTCCCAGCCCTGCGCCATAACCTGAGTCATGGAAAACAGCATCAACGCCGCCAAAAGACCTCTCTTAAGATTCATGTTCGTAAAATTAGTTCATTCATTTATACGAAACAAACCTCAGGAAGTCAAAAAGGGAGCCAAAGGGGACGGTTCTTTTTGGCCCCGATTCGCACTTAGTCGAAATATCAAAAAAAGGAGCCAAAAAGAACCGTCCCCTTTGGCCCCCTTTGGCTCCCTCCCTAATCCTCCTTGATCAGAACGATCCTACCGTTCGATACGGGTCTGCGAGTCTCCATGTATCCGTTGGAAACAACCCTGAGATAATCATTGGGATCAACCACTCGGAGTGCAAAGTCTCCGTTAATATCCGCTAAACCATGTGCGCGAATGCGGTCCCTTGAATCCATCTCATACACATTGGCCATGAATATGGGATTGCCGTCAGCGGCATCGACCACGGTGCCGTGTATCATATCACCGGCTTTTACGGTCTGAGGCACAAGAGTCAGGCCGAAAACCGGCTCCTCCTGCTCAGTGACACTAATGTAAGTGAGGCTGGAGGCGTTCTTCTGTCTGAGCAACATCTTTACGTCCGATACAACACCGTTGGGGGCATCGGGATATATTCTCAGCTTGACGCTGCGGATACGGCTTGAAGGATCAACCACCTGATTGATATAGTCCTCCAGTTCGTTCACGCCCTTGAGCAACCTGCCATAATCCAACTCTCTCTTTACATCTGACTTAAGGCCGGTCATGGCATCTGTACGGTCTACATGTGCCATCAGCACATCGGGCCTGATTTCAATCGTGAAATCACAGTAGTACCTCATCTCAGGAGTCAGGATTTTTGTGGGATACATGGCCCTGGCATAGCTCTGCTGTTCCTGAGTGCATTCATCATACTTCTTTCCGAACTCTTTCAGGCACCATTCGTCCCTGAGTTCACTATACGCGTTCAACAATATGCCGAACACCTCGTCACGCTGCTCAATACCGGCAGCCGGCTCACGCTCAAGGCTTAAGGCATGCCTGACAGTCGTGTTGATGGTCCCGAATCCTTCAACTTCATACTCCTCAATTAACGGAAGTCGCTCACTGTTAGCGGGGTTGGTGATAAACTTCTTGACCAAATCATTCAGCTTAGCGGGTTTTACCTTTCGGTCGATGGCACCGTTCCTCACATGGACCTTTCCGTTCTTAAGGACAATCACACGCATAAGGTTACGCTGCTTTAAATTGAAAGCGGGAATATTATCTTCATCCGGGGTCACGGACTCCTGTCCCGGTACCACCTGGGTCAGGGTAATCACTACTTCGTCGCCTTCCACATTGTCAAACCTTATCTTGGCAGGCTTGTAGCCCTCTTTTGCGACACTGAAAAAGTCTCTTCCGTCGGGAGTTTTCAGGGTGAACTCACCGTTCTTGTCAGTGAATCCAAGGAAACTGAATGTCACTACCGGCGATCTTGAGGGGTTCTCCGATACCAGAGCATCGGCCACAGGCTTTCCTTTTTCATCAACCACCTTTAAATTCAGGGTCTTAAGATTGCCGTTTCCCATATCAAGCGTTATGCCTAAGGGGTCGATATCCAATGATTTCTCGGAGCGTGCAAACAGAAGGGAGGTCATTCCAAGCATGGGAATGAGCAGCAGAAGCCATATGAGATGCTTCTTTGCGGTTTTATTCTTGTTCATCATAACAATTCTCTTTTTGATGTTGAGGTTAAAGGTGCTTGCCAGCGCATAGGCCTCGGCACCGACGGCCTTCATGATGAGCAGTCTCTGATAGTCCTGGTCTATAATGCCGTAACGGGTTATGACCTCGTTATCGGCTTCATATTCATGGACTGTCTTTATCTCATGAAGTACCAGCCAGCATGCAGGGTTCACTATGGTGCAGGCAAGCAGGAAGATAAGGTCAAGGGAGTGCAGCAGCTTTACGTGCGAATACTCGTGGCGCAGGCTGGCGCGACGTGAAAATCCCTTTTCCGTATCGGAAATAACTATAAAGTTCATCCAGCTGAACGGGCCGTACGCCTCATCATGGGTCACAAGCCACACAGTGCGGCTTAAACGCCGGCGTTTCTTGCCACGGATGAACCGGCATGCGGTAAGGATACCGCGAGTCCAGCCCGTGAGCAGCGTGATCACATATATGGAATATGTACATATGAGAGCTACAGCCCACAGGCTGGTCTTCCGGTCGGGAGTGAGGTCCTCGTCCATCGGCATGTAGTCAGCTACCGACGCAGTGGTGAGCTCCTGCGCGAATTCAGTACCGATGATGGTGTACTCCATCATCTGACTCTCCTCGGCAAAAGTCACGTGAACAAGGGGGAGAAGCGCTGAGAGCAGTGTGGCGCCCAGCAGATAAAACCGGTTAAAACGGTATAACGTGGTTTTGCTGAATACGACCTTGTATACTGCCAGCAGGACAAGCAGGGCAAATGCCCACTCAATTACATAAAGGACCAGACTTCCCATAATGGTTTTGTTTAGGTTTACATTTTATCAGCAGAGTCAGTTCTCCGCTTTTACATACTTAATATTTGAGACAGTTGGGGGCTCGCTGCCACCGTATCTTACAGGGAGGGCCTCATGTATCCTGGTCGGGTACATCAGGCGGGAATAGCGCTGCTCGATCTCGGCCACGTCAATGACGCCATTAGGGTTCATAAAGGCTGACTCTACGGCATCGTCCTCCCAGACCGGCTGAGGGTCGGTTTGTTTGAGGGCCGATGAATCATCCTGGCCTATGGTCTTTTCCGTGCGTGCAAACAGGACAGACGTCATCCCCACCATGGGGAGCAGAAGCAGAAGCCACATGAGGCGTCGCTTCAGGGTTTTCTTCTTGTTCATCATAATAATTCTCTTTTTAATGTTGAGGTTGAATGAACTTGCCAGCGCATAGGCCTCTGCTCCGGCAGCCTTCATTATAAGTAACTTCTGATAATCCATGTCACGGATGCCGTAACGGTTGATCACTTCGTCATCGGCCTCATATTCATGGACTATCTTTATCTCTTGGAGTACCAGCCAGCATACAGGATTGGCTATAGTGCAGGCCAGCAGGAAAATAAGATCGAGTGAGTGTAACAGCTTTACGTGCGAGTACTCGTGGCGCAGGCTGGCACGACGGGCGAACCCGCTCTCCGTATCGGAAATGACTATATAGTTCAGCCAGCTGAAAGGGCCGTACGCCTCATTGTGAGTGACCAGCCATAACTTACGGCCCAGACGACGGTGTGTCTTGCCGCTCAGAAATCTCCTGACTTTTATGATTCCCCTGGACCAGCCGATGACCAGAGTCAGCACGTAAACGGAATAGGTGACAATCATCATGACCGCCCAGAAGCTGGTCTTTCTTTCTGTTACCGATGAACCGGCCGTCACCATATCCGGTTCATCAAAGACCGTGAATGTTCCTGACAGCTCCTGAGCAAACCCTGTCTCCTGGATGGAGAGGTTGTTTACAAAGGGGTGGCTGTCGGGAATAGACACGTGCACAAGGGGGAGAAGAGCTGAGAGCAATGTCGCGCCCAGCAGGTAAAACCGGTTAAAACGGTAAAAAGTGGCTCCGCTGAATACAGCCTTATAGATTGCCAGAAGTACCAGCAATCCAAACGCCCATTCAATTATGTAAAGAACCAGACTTCCCATAATGTTTACTTCTTTTCAACCATACGGATGAGCTCCTTTAGTTCGTCGACGCTGATCTCCTGCTGGTCTACGAGGCAGGAGATGAACTCCATGTACGATCCTCCAAAGAAACGGTTCACGCTCTCTTTATTTACCATCTCTGCATATTTGTCACGTGACACTGCAGCCTCATAAAGGAAGAAACGTGCACCTAATTCCTGATGCTTGATCATACCCACCTGTTCCAGACGGCGTACGAAAGTGGCCACCGTATTGAAATGAGGCTGAGGCTCCGGCAGATGCTCCAGAATATCTCTCATGGAGAGGGCTCCGTTGTCCCACAGCACATTCATTACTGCAAGTTCCTTATCGGTAAGCTTTTTCATATATGTGGTTTTGTGTGGTTTTAAACTAATATCCGATGCAAATAAACTACATTTTGTAATTACCTCCAAACATTTTTACGTTTTTTTTCAAAAGGGGGCCAAAAGGGAGGGTGCCAAAGGGGACGGTTCCGTTT
>JBGURN010000174.1:0-13903 GCA_045131955.1 Bacteroidaceae bacterium | reverse complement strand
TATGCCTCGGCAAGACCAACCTCTGTCAACTCCTTTGCGGGAGCGCCCAGCAACTTGATGTCCAGACCTTTTCGTAAACGAATGATTTCTGCCATTTTGTTGTTAGTTGATATTTAGTTTGATATATTTCAAAAATGCGGGCGCAAAGTTACTAATAAAAGAGCGTAATACTTACTTAATTAATCACAAAAAGCGGCCGTAGTTTTCAACAATCACCATTTTTTCCCATTTCACCGACGGAATGAGGCAAAAACGACTCTAAGCGCTGTCAGATAGTAACATATGTTCAAAAAATTGTGGAAAACTTTCAACATCTCCTCTTTAAAATAGTTATATTTGATTATATTTTTGTGGGTGATGAGAACCGGAAAGGCGCTACATATCACCCTGGTCGTCATGATCGCACTGTTCCTGATCGGCCACTTCCTGCTGAATAACAAGAAAATACAGCAGGATGCGGCGTTGCATGTGGTCCGCATAGCCCAGTCCGCCCTCAAGACCGATGTATCCGCAGGCCGTGTGCAGCTCACCTACCCGTTCGGCATGTCTATTGAGGATCTCACCATCTACGACCTCAGGCATGACACCCTGGCCCACGCCGCTTCGGTATCGCTCCGCCTCAAGCCGTTCCAGCTTCTGCGTCGCAAGGTCAGCATAACCAGCGTCCGCGTAAACACCCCCTCGATAAGGCTTTATTCCGACAGTCTGGGAGCAGAACCCAACTACGCTTTCCTGACCGCGCTCATGGGTGGCGGTGATAAACCCATGACCCTGAGAGCCAACTCGGTACTGGTCAGGAACGGCTCTCTCAGATATGACTTGAGGAGCGCCGCACGGACCGACAGCCTGTTCAACCCCGACCATATAGGAATCAGCGGTTTCACCGCGAACATCTCGCTCAAAGCACTCTCCAAGGACTCTGTGAACCTGATTGTCCGCAAACTTGCCCTGGCTGAACAGTCCGGATTCCGGCTCACCAAGACCAGAGGTACAGTCACCATAGGCAAGGACTTTACACAGCTTTCCGGCCTCACCATAGCCACAACCGGCAGCCAGTTCACAGCCAACCGCCTTACAGCCCAGGTCGGCATGGCCAGCGGCATACACGGCCTTCCGGCAGTGAACATGGACGTCAAGGCCACCGTGACAGGCAGTGACTTCAAGGCGCTGGTTCCCCGGACTGCCTATATGACCGATCCCATCGACATAACTGTCAAAGGGTTGACCGAAGGCAACAAGATCACTCTCAACGCCCTCTATATCAATGCTCCCCGCAACCTGCTCGACATGGGCATGAGCGGCACCGTCCTTGTGGACACCGCCATGAATGTGACCGGATGCCGGTTCGCCGAGGTCCACGGTTCATTCAGCGATGAGCTTCCGCAGTGGATAGAGCAGCAGTTCGCAGGGTTCCCTGTTACCGTTCCCGCTCAATGCATGTCACTCGGTATGGGAACATTCAAGGGCTCTCTTGACTCTCATGACGGCATACTGGAATCCAGCGCTGAGATCAAGAGCCGCATCGGTACGCTTCTGGCAGTTCTCAACGGTCAAGACAGCCTGTATGATGCCAGCCTGGAGGCCATAGGAGTTGACCTCGGAACTATTACCGGAAACCGTTCACTTGGCAAGTGCAGCCTCACCGCAGAGGCGCAGGTCCGCAAGGACGGCCACAACTATTCGGGTGATTTCAACAGCCTCATTTCGAGCCTCACATATAATAAATATAATTACCGCGACATAGCCGCCAGCGGCAAATTCGATCCTGAGTTGATACTCACTGACCTCAGATTTGCCGATAAAAACGGAGCTTTGGCTC
This sequence comes from Bacteroidaceae bacterium, assembly GCA_045131955.1. Classification (GTDB taxonomy): domain Bacteria; phylum Bacteroidota; class Bacteroidia; order Bacteroidales; family Bacteroidaceae; genus Colenecus. The sequence continues at coordinate 12,084 of JBGURN010000174.1, read as the reverse complement.
TCAATGCAGGAGTCGGATTGGGTGACTCGCCGTCCTATAAGCTGGACCTCAAGGCTGACTCTCTCGACCTGGCCGCCTACAATCTGGTAGGCAAGGAAAGCATGTCACTCTCAGCTCAGATGACAGCAGACCTCACAGGCAGATACGCCGATGACATGACCGGCCGGATATCGGTCGACAGCCTCCGTTACGCCGATAGCCAGGGCGACTGGGCTATGGAGAATCTGACCGTTGTTATCGGTGAATTCAGTGATTTCGTCAAGGTCATCACCCTGACCAGCGACTTCATGAACATGTCGGTAGTAGGCAATTACAGGATATCCGGCCTACCCGGCTCGCTGGCCAAGGCATGCGGTGACGTACTGCCCACCATAGGTATCATGGTAGGCGACAAACTGGGGGCACGCAACTACAAGCGCAGCTCCAACAGTCTGGCCATTGAGGCCAACGTGAAGAACATAGACTTCATGCAGAAGGTATTCCACAGCCCGGTTGCCATAACCAAGCCGGCTGAGATGCAGATCACATTCATGGATGATGACAGTACCTGTATGGGTCATATATCCGTTCCCCAGCTGGTGGTTCAGGACCATCTGCTCACCAACGGCCTCATAACCGTAAACTCCGACAAGGGCACCTGCCGCACCGGAATATCCGGACTCTACGGAGACCTGACTGATGACCCCACCAGCTTCAACGTATCGCTCCTGGCGTTCATGGACATTGTACGCGGTGACTGCACATGGCACAATACATCGGGCCAGATGCAGGGAAAGCTCCACAGCATATCGCAGTTCTTCAAGTATGACAAGCGCGGCGGCCTCAAGTCACTTACCTTCCTTGACTCCACCGACGTAACCCTGAACGGCATTCCATGGCATCTCTCCATCTCCAGGATCAGCACTGACATGCGCAAACTGGAGATAACGGACTTCACTGCCAGCAACCGGAGTCAAAGCCTGCATGCAGACGGAATCATCTCATCCGATTCCACCGACATATTCCGTATATCATTGAACAACATAGACCTTGGCAACACCCTGACGGCCTTCCACGTGAACGACTACGCACAACTCAAGGGCATAGCCACAGGCTATATGACCATTGCGGGAGTATTGGACAGACCGGCATTCTACGGCTCACTTCAGGTTGAGTATTTCGAGTTCATGAAATCCTACCACGGCACACTGACCACAGACTGCCGCTGGAATCAGGAACTCAGACAGGTCGAGCTCACCGGAACCATGGTCAACGGGGATCTGGAACATACCGGACTCACCGGCATTTACGTACCTCGTGACAAGTGGCTTGACGCCACCATAGACGCCGGGCAGACCGACCTCTATTTCCTGAACAAGTGGACTTCATCGGCCTTCAAAGAGATCAGCGGACGTGCCGCCGAGGGCCGCCTGCGCATATTCGGTACACTACCCCGTCTGGACATGGAAGGCGAGGCCATCATAGAGGACGCCTACTTTGACCAGGCCGCCGTCAACACCACCTTCATCGTAAGGCGCGACACCCTCTGGTTCGAGCCCGGCAAGATGATATTCAAGGACGTGGAGTTCTATGACAAGCAGGGCCATGACGGACTGCTCACCTGCATCCTGGGACACGACAAGTTCTCTCACTGGACTGTCGACATGAGTGCCGATGTAGCCGATATGCTCGTCTACTACCAGCCCGTGACCGAGAGAAGCCCCATATATGCATCGGTTTACGCCGAGGGTTCCATGACTCTCAAAGCGGGTCATGGAAAGAAGGGACTGTCTGTCACGGTCGATGCCCGTACCGCCCCCGGAACCAGGATCGGATACAAGCCCACATCAGGGACAGTGGCTGATTACAACTTCCTCACCATCGTAGACCGGAACACCATAAAGCTCGATGAAGAGGCCGTAAAGACCATCATTCCCGCCAAGACCAAGAGTGGCAATTACAGTCTTGATTTCGATATCGAATGCAGTGAGGATGCCCTGATCGAGATGAACATGGAATCCCTGAACGGTTTCTTCCGCGGCAACGGTAACATATCGCTCAAGTATGAGCCCAAGGACGGTCCCATATTGAACGGAATATACAACCTGAGTTATGGTCAGTGCGCCCTTTCCATCGAGGATCTCATTCGTAAGAACTTCACCCTGATGGAGGGCAGCTACGTCAGGTTCAACGGTGCCCCCATGGATACGGAGCTGAGTCTTCACACATATCACAACGTCAATTCAGCCTCCATCTACGATCTGGATCCGAGTGCATCGTCCAACAACAAGGTGCATGTGCGCTGCCTTATGGACATAACCGGCAACGTAACCGATCCCCGTATATCGGTCGACATAGACATGCCCAACGGAACACCTGAGGAGAAAGCGGTCCTTGCCACCGCCACAGCCACCGAGGAGCAGCGTAACAACCAGTTCATGTACCTGCTTGCCATAGGCCGTTTCTTCACTTACGACGTGGCGGCCATGAATGACGGCATGACCCCCAGCGCAATGGAATCAATCGTGAACTCAACAGTCAGCGGACAGATAAATAACGTGCTCTCACAGGTTCTCGATAACGAGAAGGTCTCGATATCCAGCAACGTAAGTGCCAGCAGTTACCTTTCAAACGATGCGACCAACCTCAACAACAAGGAACTGGAGGGAATCCTGGAGGCTCACCTCCTCAACAACAGGTTGCTTTTGAACGGCAATTTCGGATACAGGGAGAACACCCTGAACAACACATCGAACTTTATAGGTGACTTTGAGTTCAAATACCTGCTCATACCCGACAAACAGGGCAAGGGCATAAGCATAAAAGGATATAACAAAGCCAATGACAAATACTTCTCTAAGACCACCCTTACTACCCAGGGCGTAGGTCTGGTATTTGAAAAGGACTTCTGATATATACCGTGTAGAGACACCAACCTTACTGAAGCCATGAATTCACTATTTTATGGTATTGTAGCACCATTATTATGGCAATACCTTTGCGGCCGATTTGAAAAAGACACGCAGAATCATGAACACATTAAATCTACGCCGCAGTTTAGCAACAGTCCTTCTCCTTGTAGCCTATTCATCCGGAACAATGGCCGGGAATGAGAACGCTAACAAAGAAATTGACATTATCGGAACAGTTTTTGACGCCAACGACAACTCTCCCCTGGCTGGCGCCACAATTTACATAGAGGAGCTTCAGGACGGTGTCATCACCGATACCGAGGGTGTATTCAGGATAAAGAATATACCTGACGGTACGTATACCCTCAAGGCTCAGTTCATAGGATACCGTCCATCGGAAAAGACGGTAAGGACCGATAAGGGCAGCCGCTCCAATGACATCGGTCTTGCCCCTGAGGCCCTCTCGCTCTCCGAGGTAATAATAAGCGAGAAAAGTCAGGCACGTCTGTTACGTGAGCAGGCCATGCCGGTCAGCGTGATCAGCATGCAGCAGCTCCAGGGCACCGTAAGTGACGTACAGAGCATACTGGCCAAGACGGTCGGCGTGACCGTAAGGGCCACGGGCGGTCTGGGCAGTGCCTCACGTCTGTCAGTACGCGGACTGGAGGGCAAGCGCATAGGATTCTTCATAGACGAGACCCCTATGAATGACCAGTCTGACTTTGTGGACCTGAACGATATCCCGGTCGATATGATTGACCGCATTGAGATATACAAAGGTGTAGTACCCGCCAAGTTCGGCGGCTCTGCCATGGGCGGAGCGGTGAACATAGTCATCAAGGAGTATCCCGAACGTTATGCCGATGTAAGCTACCTGCGTGAGTCATATAACACCAACCGTTTCCAGACAGTACTCAAAAAGAATGACCGCAAGCTCGGAATGGTGTACGGAATAGGCGGCGGTTACACTTATGCCGCCAACGATTATACGATGGAATCGCCATATATCAAGGGTCTCAAGATACGCCGTGACCATGACGCCTACCGTAAAGTCATGATGGGCGGAAGCATCAAGGCATACAAATGGTGGTTCGATGAAGTCGAGCTGGAGCCCGTATACGTAAACACCTTCCATGAGATCCAGGGCATAGAGACCGATATCCGACACGCCCACAGCAAGTCACAGGGTTACCTGCTGAACCTCAAGCTGGTAAAGGACGATTTCCTTGTAGAGGGACTTGACTTTGACATGTCGACCGCCCTTGCCTACACACAGTACAACATGATTGACACAGCCCGAAGCTATTATGACTGGAACGGACAGGCACATGCCACCCCCTCGGTCTACGGAGGCGAGATAATAGGCAACCGATATGCCACAGACTCCGATAACCGCAAGTTCTCCCTTATAAACAAGCTCTACATTGAGTACCTGATCAACAAGCGTCACTCACTTGTGTTCAACTCGCTCATACAGACTGCCGACGGACGTCCAAGTGACGAGCTCAAGATAAAGAGCCTGGGCAAGCAGGTTGACTTTGACTCCCGTATGCGCAGCTGGGTAGTCGGACTCACCTATGACCTGCGCTCGCTTGACCAGCGTTTCCTCAGTTCACTCACCGGCCGTTACTACTGGTACGGCATGGATACCCAATATGAGAACCTCTATGTGACCGTACCGGTCGAGGACATATCACTGCGTAAGAAAAGCGCCGGATTCAGCGAGGCCATGCGTTACCGTATCACTCCGGGTCTGATGGCCAAGCTCTCAGGCGGCTATGACGTGCGTATCCCGGCCGAGAACGAGCTTCTGGGTGACGGTTCCACCATAGCTCCGTCAGAGCAGCTCATGCCTGAGCGCAACCTCAGTTTCAACGCGGGACTGCTCTATGACCTGACCGGTCTGCACCCCTCCAACCTGCAGGTCGAGCTCAACGGTTACTACATGCATGTTGATGACATGATCCGCTTTGTAAAGGGCATACTGGGTGCGCAGTACCAGAATTTTGGTGAGATGCGTACCATCGGAGTGGAGGCCGAGGTCAAGGCCGATATGCTGTCATGGCTCTACGGTTACGCCAACGTGACCTATCAGGACCTGCGCGACACCCGTGACCATGAGGCCGGCAAGGACCTGCCCAACCCGACCAAGGGCAAGCGCATGCCTAACATCCCCTATTTCATGGCCAACGGCGGACTGGAATTCCATAAGGAGAACCTGTTCGGCGGTAAGGGTCAGAACACCCGCTTCTTTGCCGATGCCTCATTCATTGAGGAATACTTCTACGACTTTGAGCTCACCAAGAACGAGAAGCGCCGTATCCCCCGCAGTTTCACCGTCGACCTGGGCTTTGAGCACAGCTTCTTTGACCAGCGCCTGTACATATCGGGCAAGATCAAGAACGTGGCCGATGCCAAGGTGATATCGGAATATAACTGCCCGCTTCCGGGCCGCACCTTAGGAGTAAAGCTCCGTTACATACTCAGATAACTCTAACAAACTAACAACACATAATTACAATGAAAAAAACACTTTTATTCAGCACGGCAGCCCTCTCATGCATGACTCTCATGTTTACTGCCTGCGACAACGAAGAGACCGATTCAAACAATCTCCCCGGCGGTAAGGGTCATATCCTTATCGAGTCTACCATCAAGAACGATGACGGTGCCAGCGGTGCTTCATATCTGGTACAGGTTGAGAGTTTCGGTAAGGAGATAAAGCTTGACAACGCCCTTCAGGTCGGTTTCTCATCGACCATATCGGTATACGGAAATGATGTTTACGTATTCCCCAGCGAGATGATAAGAAGCAATCAGGAGATAGTACGATATGTACGTTCAGAAGAGGGATTCACCAGGGTAGCAGCCATGCAGATCACTCCCGGTTCAAGTCCCTACTCACTCATAAAGGCCAGTGACAGCAAGGGATTCATTCCTCTCTACGGACTGGGCAAGGTCATTGTAGTAGACCCCATGACACTGGAGCCTCTGAATGAGATTGACCTGGCTCAGTTTGCCCACACAGACCAGAGCGCCGACCCTGCCATGGGTATAATCCGTGACGGCAAGCTGTTCCTCCCTCTTGACCAGGTAGGACCCACCTGGATGCCTTTTGAGGACTACCGTCAGGTTGACGTAGTAGTGATTGACGTGAACGCTTGCAAGGTTGACAAGATGATTTCCGAGACCACGACAGGACTCAGCTTCCCCACCCGTCCCTTCCTGCCCGGCATGATATTCATGAATGAGTCAAATGACATCTATATTGCCTGCTGCGGTAACTTTGGTTATGACGAGACATACGTAAAGAACGGATTCGTTTGCATACCTGCCGGAAGCACCGAGTTCGACTCATCACGTTCATGGGACCTGAGCGGTACCGTTATCGAGGGTACTGACGGCTATAAGCCCGCATCTGTATACAACTCTCTCTATATGGGTAACGGCAAGGTAGCCGCTTTCGTAGCCTGCACCGAGCTCAACGGTGACAACCCCTACACTGCCCACAACTCCATAGCAGTCGTGATAGACCTCAACAACAAGACCGTCAAGAGAATCCAGGGTATACCCGACACTGATCCCCACAGCGGTTCAATCTGTGAATACAACGGCAAGTTCTACTTCTCCGCCTACGGTGTGAATGCATCGGGCGTATTCTCATATGACCCCGCAACCGGTGCCGTAGAGCATGTATTGGAGTGCAACACTGATATATCTTATCTGCATATCTTCTGATTCATATACGAAAAGGAAAAAAAGAAGAGGGTCCGTGACGGATCCTCTTCTTTTTTTATAGTCGTAAGGATTATTCTTAGTAAGAGCGTGCAAACAGTACGCGACGTGCTGCAGGCTTGCCGCTGTAGACATCGGTACCGGGCTCCTCCTTCATGCCGAAAGGCAGACAGCGGATGGTTGCCTTTGTCTCCTCCTTGATCTTGGCCTCGGTCTCGGCAGTGCCGTCCCAGTGAGCCAGTACAAAGTAGCCCTGTTCAATCTTCTCCTTGAACTCATCGTATGAGTTGACCTCAACCATACGTGCGTCACGCCATGCCTTGGCCTTCTCAAAGATTGCCTTCTGCATATCGTCAAGCATGTTCGGGATAAGTTCCTCAAGACCCTCGAACGGAACGGTCTCCTTCTCAAGGGTATCACGGCGCATGATCTCACATGTACCGGCCTCAAGGTCACGCATACCCAGGGCAACGCGAACGGGAACACCCTTTACCTCATAATCGGCAAACTTGAATCCGGGGCGCTTGTTATCGGCATCATCATACTTCACGCTGATGCCCTTCTTGCGGAGAGCCTCAACCAGAGTATCTACCTTGGCGCTTATCTGTGCCAGGTCATCGGCATTCTTATAGATAGGAACGATTACGACCTGTATGGGAGCGAGCTTAGGAGGCAGTACAAGACCGTTATCATCGGAGTGAGCCATGATAAGGGCACCCATCAGACGTGTTGATACGCCCCACGATGTAGCCCACACATACTCCAGCTTGTTCTCCTTGTTGATGAACTGTACATCGAAGGCCTTGGCAAAGTTCTGACCCAGGAAGTGTGATGTACCGCACTGCAGGGCCTTACCGTCCTGAGTCATGGACTCGATGGTGTAGGTGTCAAGGGCGCCTGCAAAACGCTCGGTCTCGGACTTGACGCCACGAACTACCGGAACGGCCATGTAACCCTCAACAAAGTCAGCGTAAACCTGCTGCATGCGGCGTGCCTCCTGCTCTGCCTCCTCACGGGTGGCATGTGCGGTGTGACCCTCCTGCCACAGGAACTCGGCGGTACGCAGGAACAGACGCGGACGCATCTCCCAGCGCATTACGTTAGCCCACTGGTTGCACAGGATAGGCAGGTCACGGTATGACTTGATCCAGTTCTTATATGTAGCCCAGATGATTGTCTCCGATGTAGGACGTACTATCAGTTCCTCCTCGAGCTTGGCTGCGGGATCCACAATTACGCCGCTGCCGTCCTCAGCGTTCTTGAGACGGTAGTGTGTAACTACGGCGCACTCCTTGGCAAAACCCTCAACATGCTCGGCCTCGCGGCTCAGATATGACTTTGGTATGAGCAATGGGAAATATGCGTTCACGTGACCGGTCTCCTTGAACTTGTCGTCAAGGGTACGCTGTATCTTCTCCCAAATTGCATAACCGTAAGGCTTGATGACCATGCAGCCACGTACAGGTGCCTGCTCGGCAAGGTCAGCCTTAACTACCAGTTCATTATACCACTGCGAGTAATTTTCACTCCTCTTGGTAAGATCTTTAAGTTCTTTAGCCATATCCTAAGATTTTTCGGATTGCAAAGGTACTCTTTTTTTTTATATGTAAAAGGGGACGGTTCCTGATGTTGCAGTTTTGCGGAAACTGCAACATCAGGAACCGTCCCTAGTGTGTTAGTTTTTACTGTTTGATCAGCTTTACTACCGACTCGGCTTCCGGTATGCTTACGTAAAGTGTATTGCCCTTCTTATAGGCGGCAAGCTTACCCTGACTCGGCTCATACTCAGCCTCATACCAGTTGGCAGCCTCAAGGTTGTCAGAAAGAGTCTCATAGATCGTAAGGCCGCTTTGAAGATGGTGTGAGGAGAAATAGAGGTGCGAGGGTGAAAGAGTCAGATAACCTTTTGAATAGGTCCATGTTCCGACCTCCTTGGTTGCAGCGGGCTCCTGTGAATAGGCCTCTCTCTGCCAGAGCGTATAGCTGTTACCCTGAACCTCCAGTCTGGCCATCATCTCCTGTCCGTCACGGCTTATCCACTGGCCGTCCAGGTCAGAGCCACCCAGTGTTACCCTGACGTTGGAGTTTACAAGCATTATCTCATTCTCCATGGCTCCGTAGAACTCGTCATGAAGCGTACAGATTATGAATCCGTCCTCAAGCAGTGATACGTCATAGGAGCGGGAATTATAATCTACGATATCAGTCTCCTCCCAAGTACCTTCCACATTGATTCGGGTATTGGCATCCCAGCCCGTCTCACAGCTCCATCTCTTGCTGAGACGGCAACTTATCACGTTATTCGAGAAGGTATAGGATCCCTCGTCCTTGAATCCGATGGTCTCAAAGTTGTATTTTCCGTTACTCTTGAATGTTATGGTAAAAGGATGGTGAGTATCATCCCACTGCCATGTACCTTCAATTCCGGTAACGACTACGTTACCCTCATCATCTTTCTCATTGTCGCAAGACATGAATGCAAACGGCATCAAAGCCATAGCGAGAAGCAATAATTTCTTCATATCGTCAATAATTGGTTGTTAGTGAATACTCAGTCAGGCAGTCATTTAGGCTACTGCCGGCAAATATAACATTTTTTAAGCATTTAATACGAATTTGACAAAATTACGTAGTCTGTATAGTACAATAAGAGCCCCGTTAACTACGTTAATACCTCAAGCAAATGAGACAATCCTACCAGATAAGAATACTGACTGCCGCACTGGCCATCCTGTGGCCGGTGTTTACGTATGCGCAGTGGTTCGGGACAGAATCCGGGCAGATAGGTACCATGCGTGCCATGGTGGACGGAGACTGGCAGACCCTACCCGTGGCCGATATGGACCAGACCATAGAATTCTCATTCGATGAGATGTCACACGAGTACCACCGTTTCACCTACCGCATACAGCACTGTGACGCCCGATGGAACGCATCGGACATACTGGAATCGGACTACCTGGACGGATTCAACGACCAGCCCGTCGAGCAGTGGGAGAACTCCCTGCTCACCACCTTTGACTACACCCATTACCGCCTTACCATACCCAACAGCGATGTCAGGCTCAAGATATCGGGCAACTACCGCCTCTCCATCTGCGAGGACGGCCGTGAAGTGGCCTATTTCAAGTTCTGCCTGTCTGAAAACGCCAACCGGCTCTCCGCATCGGTAAGCGGCAATACCGATATAGACTCACACGGCTCACACCAGCAGTTGAACATGTCGGTCAACTACGCCGGGCTCACGGTCGTAAACCCCGAGACGGAGCTCTACACCGTGGTTATGCAGAACGGACGTACCGATAACGCGGTCTATAACCCCACCCCTACCTATGACGCCGGAAACCGCCTCACATACGAGCACAGCCGTGACCTGATATTCCCGGCAGGCAACGAGTTCCGCCGTTTTGAGGTCGTCAACATGTACGAGTACTACATGAACGTGGACCGTATCAGTTTCCACGACCCATTCTACCACGCCACACTCTCTGAGGACCTTCCGCGTCACGGATATCAGTTCGATTACGACCATAACGGCTATTATCTGGTCCGATACAACCAGGCTGCCGACCACGACACCGAGGCAGACTACCTGTTCGTTCATTTCAGTCTCAAGATACCCCGCCTCTATGACGGCCGACTTTACGTTTCGGGCCATTTCAGCGGAGAAAATCTCAATTCCCGATACGAGATGGAGTATAACCCGGAATCAAAAGCTTACGAGTGCACCCTGCTGCTCAAGCAAGGCGCATATGACTATCAGTACCTCTGGGTTCCCGATGGAGAGTCCAAAGGTCAGACCAAACCGGTTGAGGGTGATTGGTACGAAACAAAGAATGAATATCGGATCCTACTCTACTTGAGAGAGCGCGGCTCACGCTATGACAGACTGATATCCCAATTGAGAATTGAAAATTGAGGGTTATTTCTTACCCCAAAGCGCATCCATCCGCTCCTTAATCTTAGCCTCCTGCGCATTATCCTGTGCCTCCCAGAACTGAGTGCCCTTAATCTCATCGGGCAGATACTGCTGATTTACAAAATGTCCTGCAAAATCATGGGCATAACGGTAATCCTCACCGTACCCCAGGTCTTTCATAAGGGAGGTCGGTGCGTTGCGCAGATGTAACGGCACAGGCAGGTTACCGGTCTCGGCCACCTTGGCCAGCGCATTCCCTATACCCAAATAGGCAGAGTTGCTCTTGGGGCTGGTTGCCAGATATACGGTAGCCTCGGCCAGCGGGATACGTCCCTCGGGCCAGCCTATCTTCATGACGGCGTCAAATGCGGCGTTTGCTATCAGAAGCGCATTGGGATTGGCCAGACCCACATCCTCCGATGCCGATATGACCAGACGGCGTGCTATGAAAGCCGGATCCTCACCGGCCTGGACCATACGTGCCAGCCAGTAAAGGGCGGCGTCCGGGTCACTGCCGCGTATGGACTTAATGAATGCCGATATTATATCATAGTGCATCTCCCCGTCCTTGTCATAAGCCAGGGGGTTCTGCTGCAGACGCTCATTCACGATTTCATCGGTGATTACCACCTTATCGGAGCTGTCGGCCTCCACTACTAGCTCAAGTATATTGAGCAGCTTGCGGGCATCGCCGCCCGAGAATCTCAAAAGCGCAGTGGTCTCACGCAGTTCTATGTCACGCTCCTTTAGAATGACGTCATTCTTTATGGCACGGTCCAGCAGTTTGAGCAGGTCATCCTTTTCAAGGGAGTTGAGCACATATACCTGCATGCGTGAGAGCAGCGGACGTATGACCTCAAATGAGGGATTCTCCGTAGTGGCACCTATCAGCGTTATATCGCCCCGCTCCACCGCACCCAGCAGAGAGTCCTGCTGTGCCTTATTGAAACGGTGTATCTCATCGATAAAAAGTATGGGACTGCCCTTGGTGCGGAACAGAGGGTTGGTGCGGGCGCGGTCTATTACCTCACGAACCTCCTTCACGCCGGCTGTGACGGCACTCAGCGTACTGAACGGCAGGTCCAGCCGGGTTGCTACTATCTGTGCAAGAGTGGTCTTGCCCGTACCCGGAGGGCCCCACAGTATGAATGACGACAGACGTCCCGAGTCGATCATACGACGCAGTACAGCACCGGGACCGACCAGATGGGTCTGGTCCACATAATCATCCAGAGACCGTGGTCTCATCCTTTCCGCCAGCGGTTGCATCCTTACAGCTTACAATAGACAGATATAACTGAGCTTATAGAGCGAGAATATTCTCAATGAGGGGGAATCGCTCAGAAGATTCCTCTCCATACTCTTCTGGAAGAAGGTCCATACAATCCTGAAAAACCATCTCATCCTGAGACTCAGGACCCTGTTGTAATGAGACAGGAGCAGCGAACTGTCACTGATCTCATCCTTATGGTCAAAGGCGTTCAGCACAGCCTGACGGGTCTTGTTAAGGAAAAGCTCGTTGTTCTCCAGACCCAGATG
>JBGURN010000173.1:0-8117 GCA_045131955.1 Bacteroidaceae bacterium | reverse complement strand
CATTACCTGTTGATGCCAGGCAATACTCCCTTACTCCGTGTTTCTTGAACAGCGTTGCTGCCAGTGATGCGGCAATATCCTTGAATGTGCCGCTGCCTCCGTTCAGGTCATTACGGGCAACCACAACCTTGCAGTCGATGCCGTAATTATCCTTTGCGTATCGGCTCAGGAACTCCCACTCCTGGATAGGTACTGCACCCTCACCGCAGGTTACCTGCTCATCGGCCTCATCAAGGGGCAGGAAGGGCAGGTAGTGGTAGAGGTTATCCACCTTCTGGCCAGGTTTGCAGAGCTCATCCAGCAGGCGGTAATCAGATTCATAGACTACCTCTGCGTGATTGCTTCCGCACTCACACAGCTGGTCCTGGTTGAACCAAGCGGCAAAATCTCCTATTACCTTGCCGCACTTCTTGCAGACAAGCTGGTATTTCATCCTCTCTTTATCTGAGCACGCTTGAATACGTTCATATCCTGGATGGGGCCCTCATAGTAACCGGCCTTGAGCTTCTTCTGAACGTCCTTGAATACCTCGATGGTACGCTTAACATGATCCAGAGTATGTGAAGCTGTAGGAATGATACGGAGCATGAGCTGTCCCTTGGGGATAACGGGATATGTAACGATAGAGCAGAATATTCCGTAGTTCTCACGCAGGTCAACAACAACGTTGGTACCCTCGTTGATACCACCCTCAAAGAATACGGGTGTTACAGGTGACTCGGTTACGCCGATGTTGAATCCCTCTGACTTGAGGCCGCCCTGCAGAGCGTTTACAACCTCCCACAGATGCTCTCTGTACTCGGGGTGAGCCTTGATCAGGTCCAGACGCTTCTGGTTACCGATAACCAGAGGCAGAGGCAGTGACTTGGCGTAGATCTGTGAACGCATGTTGCACTTGAGGTGGTCGATGATATAGGGCTCTGAGCTTACTACGCCACCGATTGATGCCATACTCTTGGCGAATGCGTCGAATATAACATCGATCTCGTCGATTACGCCGTAGTGCTCGGCTGTACCACGACCGTGGGCACCCATGGTACCGAAGCCGTGTGCATCGTCGATAAGTATGCGGAACGGATATTTCTTCTTGAGTTCTACGATGTCAGCGAGGTGACCCAGGTCACCGGCCATGCCGAATACACCCTCGGTGATAACCAGGACGCCGCCGCCCTGCTCATCGGCCAGCTTGCAGGCGTGGTTCAACTGCTTCTCGAGGCTCTCCATGTTGTTGTGCTGGAAAGCGAAACGCTTGGCAAGGCTCAGACGCATACCGTCCAGGATGCAGGCGTGTGACTCTGAGTCGTAAACGATAACGTCCTTACGGCTGGTCAGAACGTCGATGATTGAGATCATGCCCTGATAACCGAAGTTGAGGCAGAGACCTGCCTTCTTGCCTACGAACTCTGAGAAGTCATTCTCGAACTTGATATGGTAGTCAGTATTACCGGACATCATGCGGGCGCCCATAGGAGCACCAAGACCAAACTTGGCGGCTGCCTCGGCATCGGCCTTTCTTACCTCGGGGTGGTTAGCCAGACCCAGGTAGTTGTTAAGGCTCCAGTTCAGTACGGGCTTGCCGTTGAACTCCATCTCAGGACCGATCTCACCTACCAGGCGGGGGAACATGAAGTAACCGTCGCCGATTCCCTGATACTGTCCGAGCGGGCCCGGAGTCTCCTTGATTCTCTCAAAAATGTCTTTAATCATACTGAAAATCTTTATTTATGTTTGTTATATGCAATTTATTGGTCGCAATCAGGAACTGATACGCTTAAACTCCGCGAAATTACGAAATATCATTGGTTTCTTCTTTTAAAAAAGGTTATTATTTGCAGATGGGGGACGGTTCTATCTGTGCCGTGAAAAAGATTACAAGATAGAAAAATTGTCACGGCACAGATAGAACCGTCCCCTGTGAGCTCGCTAGCCTTGGAGCGGTTAGATTATTGCATGGAGCCGATGAGCAGGAAGAAGAGGCCCAGGAGGACCAGGATGAGGTCGATGACCTTGCTCTTGAGGTTTTTCTCGCGGAAAAGGAGGGCTCCGCAGAGGAAGCTTACGATTACGCTGGAGCGGCGGATCATGGATACGATCGATACCATCGATGCGCTTTGGGCCAGTGAAACGAAGTAGGCGTAATCAGCCAGCGTGAGGAAAACGGCGATGAATATGATGGGCCATTTCCATTGGAAGGGGGTGGTGTGCTTGCGTGTAGGCCACCAGAGGGTGAACAGGATGACAGTCATGAGGCCCAGCTGGTAGAAGTTGCTCCAGGCCTGCACGAACATGTTGTTGAACCGCCCCAGCAGGTACTTGTCAAGCAAGGCGCTGACAGCACCCAGGAGGGTGGCCATGATGACGCAGAACACCCATTTGTTGCGGGTAAATGAGATACCCTCCTTCTTGCCGCTCAGGCTGAGCAGATAGAAGGAAATGACGGCTATTATGACGCCTATCCACTGGTACAGGTTGAGGCGTTCGCCGAACACCAGCAGGCCGCCCAGCAGAACGATGATGGGACGGGTGGCGTTGATGGGTCCGAACAGGGTGATAGGCAGATGCTTCATGCCAAAGTACCCGAAGATCCAGGAACCCAGTACGATGAAGGCCTTGAGCATGAGCATGCGGTGCAGCTCCCAGCCTGCAGTAGGTACATAGAAAATGCTGCCGTCCAGCAGCTGCGTCTTCCATGAGAGCAGCGTGAACGGCAGCATTAAGAGTGAGCAGAACAGGGTGTTGAACCAGAGGACGGGTATGACCGCGTTCTCCTTGAGGGATTGCTTCTTGGCTACGTCATAGAAACCCAGAAAGAGGGCCGACAAGAGAGCTAATCCCAACCACATGACCTGTCTACCGCTTTATCAGAATTTATAGCTCAAACCAACACCGAGAATCTCCTTGAACTGAACCTTGGCACCATGCTGTACGCCGGCGTCATCGAAAGTCTTGATGTCGTCGTCATACTTGAGGGTTGACTGGAAGGTTACAGTGAGCAGGCTGGTTACGTTCAGGCCAACCAGGACATCCCAGTTTACATCCACGTTACCGAATGTGTCGTTATACGGGGTAAAGAGGTCCAGGGTGGACTTGAGTGTGAGCTTATCCTGCATGAGGCTGTAGTTTACAGTACCCTTGAATGTTGTACCAAGCTCGAAACGGGTCTTCTTGCCCTCGTCAACGCCGTAGTTCTTGGAGAACGCGGTATCGTTGGTAAGGGTCATCTTACCTGCTACGGGTGAGTAGTAGATGCTTATGTGGTCGTTGGGCTTGTAGTCAATACCGAGAGAGAGGTTCAGGTAACCCGGGGTGAGGAACTTTGAAGTGAGCTTACGCTCTTCGCCTGAATAATCATAACCGTAACCCATCTGAGTCTTGAAGTCGAGCAGGGCAGCATAGTAGAGCTTCTCTGTGATCTGACGGCCGAACTTGGACGAGAGGTTCAGATTATCAATGTTCTTACGCCATTTTGTAGCTTCAGTGTAGTTCAAACCGAAGTTTGCGCTCAGATCGTTATCCCAAGCGGTCTTGCCCTCCTTGTAGTTGAGCGAGCCGTTGAAGTAAACATTTGTCGCCATTGAATTCTCACCGCCTTCACTCCAGTTGGTGAATGATGTCTGTGAGAAATTAACACCTGTAAGGCCACTGTGTGACCAAGCTGACTCCTGAGCTGAAAGGCTCAACGGGAGCAAAGCAGCCAAAATGAGTAATGATTTTTTCATATTCCTCTTATTGTTTAGGATTATTATGCTGCGAATATATGCAAAAATCCTAAACTGTATCATTTTTTACCCTTAATCGACTCTCCGATGAGGTAACAAATCGCAGCTACAACCATTCCATTGATAGATGGGATACCCCAATTGAGCAGGTTGGCCACTACGGCTCCGAGCACTACGCCCAGTACCGATGCCCAGTTTACGGTCACGATCTTGACGTCATCGGACTCGTAATCCTTGCGGTTCTTGAAGTAGCTTACAATCAGGATGGCGCCGATGGGAGGCAGGGTGCAGTTCAGGATGTTCAGCCAGCCGCAGAAGTTCCAGTAGAGCCAAACGGCTGATATGGTACCGATGATACCGGCAATGAGCACCATGGTCTTCTTGGACCATCCGAATATGTTTGAAAGACCCAGGCCCGATGAATACAGGGCGTTGTCATTGGTGGTCCAGATGTTGAGGCCCAGGATGAGGACTGCCATGTAGAAGAGGTTCAGGTTGAGCATAACCTCAAAGATATCGTTACCGCCGGCGTAGATGCTTGATACGGCACCGAAGAAGAACATCAGCGAGTTGCCCAGGAAGAATGCAACGACAGTCACCAGACAGCCAATCTTGCCGCTCTTGGAGAAACGGGCAAAGTTAGGTGTGGCGGTACCGCCTGATACAAAGCTACCGATAACCAGACCTGCGCCGCCTATGATTGAGAGCGTGCCGCTGTCCTTGGCGAACTGGTCAACCAGGGTGGAGTCACCGCGGTGTACGGCCAGAATCATGGCAACGGTACCCAGGATACCAACCAGAGGAACTGCAATGTAACTTACTATGGTGAGGCTCTTGATTCCATAGTATGCGCTGGCGGTCATGAGCAGACCGGCAACGGCAACCAGGATGTAACCCTGATAAGGCATGCTGTCAGGTGTAACTTCCAGATGCATGAACTCCTTGGCTACGGGGATGGCGAACATGGCCAGACCTACGCCGAACCAGCCCATCTGAGTGAAGCTGATCATGGCGCTGGGCAGCCAGCTTCCCTTACGGCCAAAGCTGCGGTGTGCCAGCATATCGAGAGTGAGACCGGTCTTGGCACCGATGAATCCGAGTGCGCCGGTATAGGCTCCCAGGATGACGCCACCCAGGATGAGGGCTTTGATGAATCCGCCCAGGTTGAGGCCTGCTGCCAGTTCCTGGCCGGCCCACATGCTTGCTGAGAAGAATGTGAATCCCAGCATTACCATAAACATACTGAGGTTGCTCTTGCGGCCCTCAGGAGTTACTCTGCTTGATGTAAAATCTACATCCGGTTTTTTGTATCTTGTCATATGTCAAAATGATGAATGATTATTCCTTGTATGCTTTGAGAGCCTTCTTGAACTCGCGCAGGCGGCGGTCGGCAATCTCACGGATGCTGAGGTCGGAGGACTTTTCGGCAAAGTCCTTCTCGAGTGCGTAGAGCCCTGTCATCTCATCCTGGTCCAGGTGCTCGTAGTGGTTGAGCTCCAGCCATTTCTTGTGGCTCACCGGCGTGCGGTAACCCAGCTTCTCGTCCAGGAAATCCTTGAACTTGAAGTTATCGGCCACACCTTTTATGGCGGTCCAGTATTCGGTCACCTCCTTGTAGTGGTCCATGATCTCATATCGGCGTGCACCTCCGTCGTAGATCACGCATTTCTCAAACAGCGCGTCGTCATCGGACAGGACATAGCTGCGGAACTGGGGACTGATCACGCCGTCCTTCCAGAAAAAGTCAATTTGGGGCCAGCTGATGCCGGTCACGCCCTTGTCCTTGTATGCTGAGAATATGCCCTCGTAGAATATGCAGGTTATGCCCTCGAACTCGGGCCAGTGGAAACGGAACTCGCTGGTGAGCTCCTCAAAGAGCTCCAGGGCGCGGGTTCCGCCTATGGTAAAGAACACCATACGGCGGATGCTGCCACCCAGACGCTTGAACTCGGCTATGATATAACGTATGCATCGGGCCAGAGTCTCTCCCGATGCAATGATGTCGCCTATCATGAGGGTGATGTCCTTGGGGGCGTTGAGTTTGGTGTAGCGGATATCCAGGCCGGTTATCTGGTTGTTGCGGATCACGCGCTCGCAGGATATGAAATCCATGTTGTTCACGCGAATGCCGTTACGGTAGCAGCACTCCTCGAGCGGGTAGTTCAGGCCGCCGCGCAGGATGGTCATGATATCGGCGCTGTCACCGGTCATGTCCCGCTCACGGAGCCAGCCCAGCATATCGGACGTGGCGCCGCACATGGCCAGGTACGAGTCGTAGCCTATGACCTCGGGTGAGGCCAGCAGCTTGCGTGTGCCTTCGTTACTGATAATGAAATACTTGCCGGTGAGATTGCCGCCTTCCAGACTGTAGATGTCAGTCCCTTTGTATTTGCCTGCCGACTGCAGGAATGTATGTTCCAGATAAGGGTGCATGTCTATGCTTCGCTTTAACTGGAAACCAAAGGTACTTATTATGCGCGTGCGGGTAATTAGGATTCACTCGCAAGTTTTCAACAATTTTCAGCCTATGGTGCGGATCTGCCTCCAGGTGTCGCTCATGAGGTGTCCCTTGCGGCGCCACTTTATGTAACCGTAGACCGATGCGCCCAGGTAGAACCCGTAGAGCAGGATGGTGGTCAGGTGGAGTCCGCGGCGGCAGTAGATGTAGATGGAGATGGCGTTGACCAGGAACCAGATACCCCACACCTCGATGATCTTCTGGGCCAGCACCCATGTGCCCACTATGTTGAGCATGGTGGTCAGCGCATCGAGTGCCGGGACAGGAGAGTCAGTAAGGAAATGAAGTATGCAGTATATGGCAGCCCAGATTGCGGCCGATACTGCCAGTGTGGCGCAGAACTCGGCGGCGCGGAAGTGGCGGTATGTTATGCCCGCCTCCGGTTTCCGTCCGCCTGAGTTGTGTGCCGATGCCTGTCTGCGGTCACTATGGAGCCATTTTATGAAACCGTAGACACACATGCATATGTTGAAACAGCTGAATCCCATATCGGCATATATCTTGCTCTTGAAGTAGACGCTGGCATAGATCATGGAGCAAATGGCGCTCACCACCCACATGATGGGTTTCTGATGAAACTCAAGCCACAGGTAGACAAAACTCAGTATGAGGCCCACGGTCTGTATCGTGTCCCAGAAATCCATGCCGGTGAACTGTCCGGCTATATATGACCAGATATCGGAAATCATTGTGTCTTAGAATTTTATGGTTATATGACCGAGTGCGGAGAATCCGGCTGCGGGTATGAAACCAATCTGATAGTAGCGCTTATCGGGAGTGAAACCGTCCTTCTCGTCAACGGCAGAGTAAACCCAACCGGCGGTAGCCACGCGGGCGTTGAACACGTTGTTCAGGTCAGCGCCTATCACTACGCTCTTAACTGCCTTGCGGCAGGGGATGGTGTATGAGGCCGATATGTCCGACAGGGAGTAGGCGGGCAGTGAACGGTCCTTGTTGCCTGTGTTGTCCAGGTACTGACGGCTCACGTAACCGGTGTGCCATGTGGCCTTGAAGTTGCCCAGGTTGAAGTTGATGAATCCGTTCAGTATGGCGCTGGGTGAGAATGCCAGGGGGCTCTTGCCCTCATGTTTGATCTCACGGAGCTTGTCGCCGTTACCGTCGATATGCCAATCCTGCTTGTACTGCTCAATGCTGGGGTCGTTGGGATCGTACTTGTCACGCCAGTCCTCGACCACCTCGTTGAAGTCAATCACGTAGTTCTGGCTCAGGGCGGCGTTACCCTCCAGCTCCAGCCACTTGACGGGCCTTACGGCTGCGGTCAGCTCAATGCCGGCGCGGTAAGAGTCCTTGAGGTTGGTGGTCAGGTTCTCACCAATGTCACTCTTGAGACCGGTCTGGACGAACTGGTCTATGTAGTCCATGTAATAAAAGTTTACTCCCGCGTTCCATATCTGACCGGTGTAGGAGTAGCCGGCCTCGATGTCGAGCATATGCTCGGGGTTGGGGGCGGGGTTGTGACCGTTGTCGGTAAAGTTGTTACGCTCCGGCTCGCGGCTTGCGTATGCTGCCAGGGCATGTATGCGGCTTGCGCCGTTGGTGTAGGTAAGACCCAGCTTGCCGTTCACAAAGTCGTACTTCTTGTCTATGTCAAGCATGTGCTTGAGGTTCTTGCCTGTGTTGCTGTCAACGGTGTATTTGTCGTTGTAACCATCGGTCCTGTATGCCACGTGACGGTACTGGACATCGGCAAAGGCGTGCAGGTTGTCGGTCACGTCATAGCCGCCCTTGATGTAGGCGCTCAGGTCGTTCTTGGTGGCATCGGAATTATAATATGTGTACTGACCGCCGGCCAGGACCTCATCGGATATGAGCTGGTTGCTGGCGTAGGTCAGATGACCGAAGTGGTTGCCCTTGAACAT
>JBGURN010000172.1:0-17781 GCA_045131955.1 Bacteroidaceae bacterium | reverse complement strand
CGGAGCCAACCAGCACCCCTCACAGACCATGCTTGACCTCTACTCCATGCTTAAGACACAGGGACGTCTGGATGACCTCAACATATACCTTGTAGGAGACCTCAAGTACGGCCGCACGGTACACTCCATGCTCACCGCCATGAGATTCTTCAACCCCACCTTCCATTTCATCTCTCCCGATGAACTCAAGATGCCCGAGGAATACAAGGAATACTGCCGCATAAACGGAATCAAGTTCCAGGAGCACTCAAGCTTTGACGAGGACACCATAGCCGATGCCGACATACTCTACATGACCCGCGTACAGCGCGAGAGGTTTACCGACCTGATGGAGTACGAGCGTGTCAAGGACATGTTCATTCTGCGTAATGACATGCTCCGCAAGACCAAGCCCAACCTGAGGATCCTGCATCCGCTGCCCAGGGTGAACGAGATCACCCAGGATGTGGATGACAACCCCAAGGCTTACTACTTCCAGCAGGCCAAGAACGGTCTGTTTGTACGTGAGGCCCTTATCTGTAACGCCCTGAACCTTCTAAAATGACAGCCATGGCAAAAAACGGAAAATCTGAACTGCTGGTTGCGGCACTCGAGAACGGAACGGTAATAGACCACATCCCCTCCGACAAGGTATTTGACGTAGTCAACCTGCTGGGGCTTACAAGCATAGACACCCCCATCACCATCGGCGCCAACCTGAGCAGCCGCAAGATGGGAACCAAGGGAATCATAAAGATTGCTGACAAGTTCTTCTCGGAGAAGGAGTGCAGCAAGCTCTCCGTGATAGCCCCCAACATAGTACTCAACATCATACGCGGCTATGAGGTCGTAGAGAAGAAAAAGATTTCCATGCCCGATGAGGTGAGAGGCATAGTCAAGTGCAACAATCCCAAATGCATCACCAACCACGAGCCCATGACGACCGTGTTTGATGTGGTGGACAAGGAAAACGGAACCATAAGGTGCCGTTACTGCAACAAGGACATACACAAAGGCGACATAAAACTGCTCTGATAAATGAGACTGCGTGTACTGACATTATTACTTGTAGCGTTACTCCCGAGCGTGGCCCACGCCCAGCTCATGGACAGGCTCAGCCTGCCCAGTTTCCCGCGTGTAAACATGGGACTCAAGGTGGGATTCGCCGCAACAGGTACATATGTCACTGACGCATATATTGACGGGCATGAACTGTCGGAATACACCATGGACACCCAGGTGGGCAATTTCGCCGCCGTACAGTTCCGGGTCAACTCACGCAAGTTCCTGTTCCAGACCGGCCTTTCGGTTGCACTGAACAAGTCATCGTTCATGATTGACAAGAACAGCTGGAATCCCGAAGCCACAAGCAAGGACGAGATGTCAGAGTCCTACTCCATGATATCATTCAGCGTACCCTTACAGGTAGGATATCATATAGTGAACAATGACCCCTACTGCATGTCAATCTTTACCGGACCCAGATTCCGTTACATACCCGACAAGTACTATAAGGCTACGTTCGAGAACATGGGACCGAACACTCTGATAGAGAATCCCACCACCATAATCATGGGATGGAGCATAGGACTCAGCGTAAAGATTGGACGTACGTTCCTTGACTTTGAGTATGAAGCCGTCATAAACAACCTGTCACGCTCCCTCTCCTACGAGAGCGGGATCACTCCCGAACCTGACATAAGGCTTGGCAGACGTTTCAGCACTGTGGCATTCTCATATGGAGTTATGTTCTGAAAGATTTAAACCAATACAATAAACAATGAAAAGAGACCAAGAAATTTTTGACATCATCGAGCGCGAACACCAGCGCCAGGCAAAAGGCATCGAGCTGATTGCCTCCGAGAACTTTGTAAGTGACCAGGTTATGCAGGCCATGGGCTCATGCCTGACCAACAAGTATGCAGAGGGTTATCCCGGCAAGCGTTACTATGGTGGTTGCGAGGTTGTTGATGAGTCCGAGAGACTTGCCATTGCCCGCATCAAGCAGCTTTTCGGTGCCGAATATGCAAACGTACAGCCCCACTCAGGTGCCCAGGCCAATGCAGCAGTACTCCAGGCCGTCCTCAACCCGGGCGACACATTCATGGGTCTTAACCTGGCACACGGCGGTCACCTGTCACACGGTTCAGCTGTCAACTCATCAGGTATTCTCTATCACGCTGTAGGTTACGACCTCAACCCCGAGACCGGTCGTGTTGACTATGACAAGATGGAGCAGCAGGCACTTGAGGTTAAGCCCAAGCTGATCATCGGTGGTGGTTCAGCCTATTCACGCGAGTGGGATTACGCACGTATGCGTAAGATTGCCGATGAGGTTGGCGCTCTCCTTATGATCGATATGGCACACCCCGCAGGTCTTATTGCAGCCGGTCTGCTCGAGAACCCTGTCAAGTACGCTCACATTGTTACATCAACCACCCACAAGACACTGCGTGGTCCCCGCGGCGGTATCATCCTGCTGGGTAAGGACTTTGAGGATCCCCAGGGTCGCAAGACTCCCAAGGGTGAGATCAAGATGATGTCACAGCTTCTTGACTCAGCCGTATTCCCCGGTATTCAGGGCGGTCCTCTGGAGCACGTAATCGCAGCCAAGGCCGTTGCATTCGGCGAGGCTCTCCAGCCCGAGTTCAAGGAGTATCAGATCCAGGTTCAGAAGAACGCCAAGAAGCTGGCCGAGGAGCTGACCAAGCGCGGTTTCACAATCGTATCAGGCGGCACCGACAACCACAGCATGCTGGTTGACCTCCGCTCCAAGTATCCCGACCTGACCGGTAAGGTTGCCGAGAAGGCTCTTGTTGCTGCCGATATCACAGCCAACAAGAACATGGTTCCGTTTGACTCACGCAGCGCATTCCAGACCTCAGGTCTGAGATTCGGTACTCCCGCCATCACAACACGTGGTGCCAAGGAGGACCTGATGGTTACAATCGCCGAGATGATCGAGGAGGTTCTCAACGCTCCCGAGGACGAGGCTGTAATCGCAAAGGTTCGCGCCCGCGTAAACAACATCATGAAGGATTATCCCATGTTCGCTTATTGATTGTAAGCGCAATACGCGATACAATATCCTATGGAAGGCCCGGCCGTTCGGTCGGGCCTTTCTTTTCATATCGTAAAAAAGAAAAATATACAATTTTGCAATAATTTTTGCAAAATCGTAAATTATTTATATATTTGTAGCGGACTAACATCCTTTGTTATGAAAACGGATATTATAAAATGGACTATTTTACCGATAGCGGTATTTGCGATCTCAGCATGCACCGACAGCAGTGAGTTAGCCTCATTCAGCGGTTTTGAGAAACAGAAGGACGTCAGCTTTGATATAGTAATCACAAGAGACGGAAAGGTCAGCTCAAAGGCTGACGGCGGTTATGACAACATAGCAACCCAGAAGGACAATGAAGCCAGGTTGGATCCGGGCAAGCCTTTCGGCCTTATGGGTGTTGACGCTACGACAAACAGGGTGATCATTGACAACCAGATGGTGTTTGAGACATCGGGAGCAAGGACAGCTACATTTGATTCACGCAACTGGTACTCCACAGAGTCAATACTGCTCAGCGCCTATTATCCCTATGTTGGAGAGACACAGTTCACTCCCGGCAACAAGGCATACGTGATTCCCTACGACCGGGAGAACACCAAGGCCGGTCCGCTGGTATCGACGGCCATGAACCGTAACCTCACCTATCTGGACGTGATTCCTCTCGTGTTCAGACATATAACAAATGACATAGGTTTTACCATCTGTGACATTACGTATGACCCTGCACTGCAGGGATTCATAAGGCTCCGCAAGCTCTCAGCCCACAACTTCGCGACCGAAGGCTGCTACGTGGACTCTATGGGCAACAACGAAGGAATGTGGATACAGAAGACCATATGTGAAGAGATAATGATATTCCAGGGCGACGCAAGAGTGGGTGTCGGTTCTCAGAATGAAAGGTTCGTGGGACAAAGCGACCTTGTCACGAACATTAAGAACAGCCATCGGTTCTATGCCGTTCCCGAGGATATAAAGATGGGCAAACAATATATAGAGGTGGTATATGACGTCGATGCGTTCGACTACAACGGACAGCACTACAGGGAACTCAAGAACCAGGTTCAGAAATTCCCGCTGTACGGAGTGCTTCTGGGCAACAGCTGCATCTGCGGAAAACAATACACCTTCCATCTGGGTCTTGACCTTGGCTCCCTGTACCAGCCTATAGAGTTCACCGCATCGGTGGCTGACTGGAACAACTCCTACGGAGTGGACATAAACAGCGTATGGGGTGAAAACAAGATTTATGAGGATAACGATTTCTTTTGATTAGGAATGATTATAACAGTACTGTCATACTTACCCGGCATAACCGCCCTGTTCTGGTTGACCTTGAACACTCTTCTCCATAAAAGAGGAGATGCGTTCAAGGCGCTTCAGTTATTTACAACGGCAATCATGATTGCCACTCTGGCCGATGCCGTAGCCGCCTCAACCGGAGGTATGACAATGCTCGCAGGCCTTCTTGTAAGGCAGTTCATGGCCCTCTCGGTAATACCTGCAGCTCTCATTTTCATACACAAAGGCGGTGCTATGAGAATGGCGTGGATATCCATTCCCGCATCACTGCTGTTCGCGCAGGTGATTCTCCTGCTCCTCAGCGGAGCGGACGGATACACCGCAGCCGTTGCAGGCAGCCCTTTTGACCGGGTAGGCTCGCTAATCTATCTATGCGCAGTACAGTTATTCTACGGCATCCTGGCAGTTGAGACAGCCATTCTCATCTGCTCCGTGATAAGGATCATCATAAAAGCCGATGACAACGCGTCAGTTTACGCAATCGCGACGGTTTCAATCCTCTATGTAGCCGTAGAGTTCACCTATATGACCGGAGCAGGCACCATGCCGGCGGTCATGGCTCCCGCATACCTGTTATTGTCGGTTGCCATATTCACCCTCTCCTACCTCAGTCTGCCACGAATCACTTTCCAGCCAAGGAGTGAGAAACCGGCTGCTTTACCCAGAGAAAGCGAGAAGACCGCCCCAAGAGTTCCGGAGGAGAAAGATGAGAGCTCCTACATAGAGGACGCCAACAGGCTACAGGCCGATGAAGAGGACCTGCGTATGAAATTCGAGGACCTGATAGTGACGGAACAGCTGTTCCTGCGTCAGGGTCTGAGGATAACCGACATAGCGACCATGCTCGATACTAACCGTACGTATATATCCAGGCTCGTGAACAACACCTACAACATGAGTTTCTCGGATTATATAAACACGCTCCGCATAGACTACGCTGAGCAGTATCTGCTGCATAACCGCGATGCCAAGCAGTCAGACATAGCCGCCTCATGCGGTTTCCCGAACGCATCGGCGTTCAACAATGTATTCAAGAAGGTAACAGGTGTCACTCCCAAGATCTGGCTCGCAACCAGGTCATGATTCGATATGATTATGGATCAACTCAAAGACTATTCCAAGTACACGGTTCTGATTGTTGACGATATCCCCGTCAACATAATCCTCCTCAAGACCATGCTCAAGAGGACAGGAGTCAGGATCATCACGGCAGCCAACGGCCCGGATGCCTTGGACCTTGTTCGCAAAGAGAGGCCCCACCTGGTACTTCTGGATATCCAGATGCCTTTAATGAACGGCCTGGAGGTACTGGATATCATCAAGAAGAGTCCCGAACTCAGGAATACCGTTGTGATAATGGTATCGGCCTACACATCGGCCCAGGACATAGAGCAGTCCATGAAACTGGGTGCTGCAGCTTTCATCAAGAAGCCGGTGATCATGGATACTTTCCTGGAGAGTGTCACAACTGAACTCGACAAAATTTGAGATATTCAAATTGTTGATTATATTTGCGATTAATAAAAAGGACTTTCAATATGGCACCCATCGACATCAAGAGCATTGACCTGTCCGGACATACCGTCCTGGCGGTTGACGATATTCCTATGAATCTCTTGCTCATAAGCAAGATCCTTTCACGTCTCAACATAACCATCAGCACTGCAGCCAACGGCCGTGAGGCACTGGATTTCATTGCCAAGAACAAACCCAGCCTGGTGCTCCTGGACCTTATGATGCCCGAGATTGACGGCTATGAGGTGCTTCGCCGCATACGTGAGAATCCTGAGACCAAGGACCTCAGGGTGGTCATTCTCTCCGCGCTTAACTCCAATGAGGATATAGTCAAGGGATTCAATATGGGTGCCAACGACTTTATCACAAAGCCTATAATACTGGAGAAACTGACCAGTTGCGTTATCACCCAGCTTCAGATAGTGGAGTTGGCCGGCAAATGATCAGATGTGGATTCCCTCCTCCTTCATCTGCGTATCAGCTTTTTTCTTCTCTTCCATAAGCAGCATGAGCAGCCACTCACTCTGCTCCTTGCTTATACCCAGATCACGGCATGCCGACTCGTAACGGTTGAGCACCACCTCCTGATATCGGTGGTAGGTAACTGATTTCTTTATCTCCTCCTCTATGGTCTCATGCTCAATGCGGTAGCAGTCCTCGTAGTACTCACGGTAGGACTTCTCGGTGACAAGACGCAGACAATAGTAGAACATGGCTCCTGTGAGAATAACCACGCCTATGACGCCGCACAGAAGGGGAATCTTCTGGATGAGAGCCATTAGTGACATCACTCCTCCTATAAGGAAACATAGTACGGCAAAGACCAGATAACGGTTCTTTGAAACGAAGCTTTTAAGACGGGTATTCATAACAGATTCGTGTTTTGCCTGTTCTGTAATATTCTTGTTTTCATCTCAATCTCCAACTCCTTGGTATCCATGGCGCGCCTATGGTCGCTGCGGACCTCCAGCTCACGACGGTTCCTCTCCCTTAGGTTATCCAGGTTCTTGTTCAGGTTCCATTGCGAGAACAGGATAGCCAGTGACACCATGAGGAATATAAGTATGAAACCGAACATGATGGACAACTCCTGCTGTGACTTGAGTCTCTCTGTCTCAAGCCTGAGCCTGGCGTTGTTCAGTTCAGCGTCAAGGATAGCCATATCCTCATTCTGGACCTTTATATAGATGGAGTCCTTGGCAGCCATAAGCATGTCCAGTTCACGATAGGCGTTAAGATAGTCGTTACCGGCCGCATAGATAAGATGACGTTGTCCGTACCGGTCCTTATCGGCCTTAAGGGAGTCCGATATTGCCAGAGCCTCATCTATCCTACCCTGTGAACGGAGCCAGCATATCTCTATCATGAGACGCGTGTCACGGTCGGTCTGGGTGCGGTAGAGAGGGTTATTGACCAGTTCCTCATAGACCCGGTCAAACTCATCGGTCTTACCCTGCGCGTCATAGAGGTAGACCTTGGTGAGCAGCGTTCCCACCTTGAGCGAGGGATAGAAGTCCTGATACTCACCAGCCATGGCACAATACTCTTCGACCTCGTCATAACGGCCCAACTTTATCAGTTCCCGCGCTATCAGGTTGTATATCATGGGCAGCTCCTGCTCCTCACGTGCCTTGATGCTGAACTCTGCCGCTTTCCTGAAATTCTCTATGGCGAGCTCGGAGTTGGAGCGGTAAGACTGGATGAGACCTATCAGACGGTGGGCGTACATCTGCCCCGGATTACTGCCACAGCCGGCTGCCATGGACGACAGGCTGCGTGCCTCAAGCATGGCATCCGATATACGTCCTGCCATGATGAGCATGCTGCTGTAATCATACATGGTAAGGAAATAGAACTCCCTCATTACGGAGCTTTGATGGGCCATACCCTTGAGTTCCGATACTATCTCCACCACCCTGAGGCTGTCATTACGGATAAACCGGGCGGGAAGTTCAAGCGAGAGGCCGAGCATCCTTATACGCGGATCGTTCTTGAGTTCACCGAAGCGGTATATGGAATCTGCCAGCAGCAGGTTGGATTCATCGAACTGACGTATACGGCCGTTGGCGTATTTGAGGTAGAGCTCATTACCCACCCCCAGGCGGTTACGTATCTGGGCCGATGCACTCACCGCCGTGACAAACACGAGTATCAAAGACGCAATACGTCTCATGAGTCCTTTGATTTGATATGTGCCTTAAATACGGAGTAGAAGCTGCTGCCCACTCCCAGGCTGCTCTCTACACCCACCTCGCCGTCCATCTTCTCGGTGAACATCTTGGCTATGGTAAGTCCAAGTCCCACACCGGTCTTGAACATGTCATCCTTCCAGAATATATTGAACACCTTATTCACCTTGCGCGGCTCTATTCCGCAGCCGTCATCATCGACATAGAGACGAACGGTGGAGTCTTTTATGCTGTAGAGCCACCCCAGCCTTACGGAGCCTTCACGGGTGAACTTGAATGCGTTCTTGATATACTGTCCCATGACAGCCTCCACACGTACGGGGTCGATCATGGCATAAACGTTGTCACGGCCCTCGTCCAACCGGAATCCGATACCCGCGGGTACATAAGCCTTCCACTCGTCAAATATCTGTTTCATGAGCGGTCCTATCTCTGTCTCCACAGGATTCACATCCACCCTGCCGCTCTCAAAACGGGAGAACTGGAGGATATCCTCAATCATCTCGCCAAGCAGGGAGGAGTTCTCACGGATGAGCGCCACAATCTCCTCACGCTCCTTACCCTCTATAATCATGTCATCCATGCTGAGCAGCTGGGCGAATCCCAGGATGGCGTTGAGCGGGGTACGTATCTCATGGCTTATGTTCATGAGGAAGGTCTCCTTGTTGGTTATCTCCTCGGCCACGAGGGCTGCCTCGGTCATATACTCGTTATAGGCCACCGTGTCATCAATGTCAATCACGATACCCGAAAGAGACTCCAGCATCTCAAGCCTGTGCTCCTCGGTATTCATGTTGAGGTTCGGGCGGAACTGCCACCAGCGGTATGTCTTGCCCTCATCCTTGGTAAGCCTGAAGTCCTTGGTCGTAACCGGTTTGCCCGATGCAAGCTGTGTGAGCAGCTCGGTAAAGGCATCGGAATCATCGGGATGGAGCATAGGTTCCAGCTTCATGAGGTCATCGGGAGAACTTATCACCATGCAATCGGCATTCTGGAGCGCCATATCAAGCATGATACGCTCGTTGTCAATCTCATTGAGAGCCCTCTGCAGTTCCACATCCTTCTTGCGGAACAGCAGGTTCAGGAACAGCGACAGCAGGAATATGAATACAGCAACCACAAGCACTATCAGCAGCACGAACCGGACGGGATGCTGTATCCTCCATGGAGCCCTTACTATCACGAAATCATCCTTGAAATCGTCATAGTCCATATCCAGGAGTTCCATAGCCCTGTATGACATATAGTCCTTTGCTTCATGCTCCTTGATGGGGAGGCTGCCTGCCGGCTCACCGTTAAGCACCCTGGCAACGTATGACGCCTGATCCTTGGCCACGGTCTCGTATGAGGCAAAATGACCGCACAGCGTACGGCGCGAACCGTCGCCGAATCCGTCACGCACCGCCGAGAACTGAGGTTTAAGGGTCTTGCTCAGCATCTGCTCGTTCTCCACATCACGTTTGACAACCAGGAACGGCGTCATGGTGAGACTGTTCAGGATCTTCTTACGGTGAGAATGGTAATCTCCGTCACTGCGGTAATCGTTGAGTTCAGGTGCGGCGTTGGAGAACACATTCACGAATATGGAGTCCCTGTACACATCGGACAACTGGTCAAGTGACATATCCTTGATATGGAAATCCATATTATTGATGTATGGCGGACGGTCCAGCTCGGCACGCAGACGTTCACGTATACGCATGTCATACTCTGTAGTATCGAGTTCTATGACCAGCACGTTGGAATACATATTACGTCCCGGAATTGCCGTATAGTGAGCCATACTGGTGGCAATCTCTATGTTACGCTGGAAATTGAGCAGGTCGGTACATACCGCCGTGTTGGAACTGGTCCTTATAAGCGCCCAGTCCGGACAGCGGAGTCCGGCGGCAACCAGCGGGACGCTGTCTACAGGCGGCAACCATTCCGAATACATGCCTTCAAGGTAGAGATTGAGTATCCTGTCATCTATGCAGCATATGACATCGGGAGTCCAGTTATCCTTCCTGAGGTTCATGAATGATTCATCCAGTTCCTCGGACTGCACAAGATTAAGGTGTCCGGCCGAATAGATATTGCGTATATCGGCTTTGATACCGTTATCGGCAAGTGACTTGGCAAACATGGACTCATATTGCCGGTAGTTCTGGAACAGGGAGTCATAGACGAACAGGCAGAGCACATTGTAATCCGCATCGGTCCTATGGGATTCCCTGTAACAGCCTGACACCGATGCCAGGGAGAACAGAATGGCCAATATGTATCCTTTCAGTCTCATACCTCAGTATCCTTTTCAGGTTTGTCAACCGGCAGACGGAACCAGAACCTGCTACCCTCTCCCAGCTTACTGGTGAATCCGTACTGTCCGTTCTGTTTCTCGATGATTGCACTGCATATATCCAGACCCAGACCCGTTCCCTTGTAGTTACCCTTGGCCGTTCCGAAACGCTGACGGACCAGCTTGCTGTCCTCCTCACTGATGCCGATGCCTGTATCGGCCACATAAACCTCTACGCATTTACCGCCCTCCGGCACCGTCCAACCCAGGGTGACCGAACCCTGAAGCGTGTATTTGAATGCGTTGCTCAGGAAGTTGTTTATGACCTGTATGGTACGGATGAGATCGGCCTTGATCATGACGTCATCGCCCTCATAAGGTTCCAGACGGAACTTGAGGTGTGACGGGCAGAGTATCCGGTTGGTATGGTAACTGTCATTTACCAGCTTGGCTGTGCTTATGCTGCGTATCTTGAATGACATGGAGTCGGTACTGTCAGACGGTTTGCGGACAGCCTCGTCAATCAGGTCAAGCAGCTGCTCGGTGTTGTCACGTATAAGTCCGGCGAACAGCACCTTATCCTCAGGGCTGCACTCATCGGCCAGCAGTTGGGCAAAGCCGGATATCGCGTTGAGCGGCGTACGTATGTCATGGGTTATGTTGGCTATGAAATTCTCTTTCGATATGACCTCCTCCGCCCTTATGGCCGATTCCTGGAGAGTACGCTCAAACTCCACGATCTTATCCACGTTGATGGCAAAACCGATTATGATGTCATCGCTCTTATGGAAAGAGACTTCCCACCAGTGCCAGGTGTTGTCGAGCAGTCTGGCACGGATCCTGACCTTGGATTTCTCAGACTCAGCCGGAGCGAGGCCGGAACAGATGTCAAGCGAGCCGTAACTCTCGGGAGCCACGAAATTCCTGCGATAGTCCTCAATTGACCACTCATGATGCTCTGTCTTATAGCTGGAGCTGTGAATGAATTCTATCTTGCCATCCTTTACCTTGTAGAAGAACGAATCACTGCCCTCCAGGACAAGAAGGCGGCGTTGTGTCTCTTTGCGGAGCAAGGCCAGCGCCTCCTCGCGTTCCCGGTTACGGTTGCGGAAACGGACGCTTGTAAGGTATGATATGAGGAACGTAAGCAGTATGACGCCTGCTGACACCAGGCTTACGAACAATCCTCTCTGAGCCACCACGAAAGGCACGTTTACTATACGGAACTGTTCATTGTAATCATCATACTCCATGGGCGGATTCATCTGTATCATGGCGTTCCAGTCCATGTAATAATCCTTCTGGTGAGTCTCTCTGGGGATGGAACGCGGATTCTCGCCTGCCAGGATCCGGGCTGCTGTATGCACCTGATCGGTTATCTGAGTCTCCACACTTGCAAAATAGCCGCACAGGAACTTGGGACGCTCGTACTCGTTCTGCTGAGCCACGGTCCTGTCAAAAGACCTCTCCTCATTACCCAGCAGGTTACTGAAACTGCCGAACTGCTCACGGATGCCTGTTATCTGCGGAATCCGGGTCACATCAATCATACTGTTGCTGAACAGGTCATACTTGACCTGGATATGTCCCTGACGTCCTTCAAACGTATATGACTCCACAATATCGGTGTTGAGAAGTCCCATATCCGGACCGGCGGAGCCGTCAGCCTGCACACCTGACCTGCAGTTCTTCTCGGGATCGGCCATGGTAAGGAAATTCACTATCATCCTGTCTTCGGACTCAGCCAGGAAGATGTCCAGGCCTGTGA
Source organism: Bacteroidaceae bacterium (assembly GCA_045131955.1). Lineage (GTDB taxonomy): Bacteria > Bacteroidota > Bacteroidia > Bacteroidales > Bacteroidaceae > Colenecus. Next base: position 5,683 of record JBGURN010000172.1, on the reverse strand, counting down.
TATGGAAATCACCGTTGTTCACGAACAGTGACGTATCGGAAATATTGCTGTAGAGTTTCTCCCTCAGCTGGTCCTGATAATCACCCCAATCCAACTCCACCACAGGATTGCCCGGATAGTTCAGGCTACGGTAAAGCTCACAGTTGGCAGCCAGGTCCACAGGGTCTCTCCATCCGGTCAGCAGAGGATATTCTTCATGGGGATAGGTCGATGCCGACACGCCCGCAAAGACAGACGGTATGGTCTTAAGCAGTATATCCTCGTTGTTCAACACATAGTGGAAAGCCAGGTCATCGTTTATAAGAAGTATGTCAGGATTGTAACTGAGAACCGTATCCACGAACAGATCCTGCCCGTCATCGGTCACGAACGGAGTCTCCTTATGTACCAGATCCAGATAGATATGATGTACCGTAGCATAAACCCCGTTCTTACGGAATGCCCTCTCCATATAGTTACGGAAATAGCTGCCCTCCTGTCCCATATCGCTATAGGAGTGCAATACGACCACATCAAAAGGCTCGCTGTTACGGCTGGTACCGGGCACACAAGAGGCCACGGTCATAAGCAGAATGCCGCAGATAAGCAGAATTGAACAGTCCTTTTTTAATCGCGTAGGTGACATCGGGATGACATCTGGCTTGTTATATCATCGCAAACTTAACAAATTTTTAAACAAGAACAACCCTCAGGCCATGATTATCAGATTAAATAGCGAACTTTGTGCAACTTGTCAGACAAAGTAACATGAAAATAGTTTGTGATGCACATATACCATTCCTCCGCGGTGTATTGGAGCCGTATGCCGAGGTGATTTACATACCGGGACAGGATATAAGGCCCGATGACGTACGTGATGCCGATGCCTTGATGGTAAGGACCAGGACCCGTTGTGACAAGACACTTCTGGAGGGTTCGAAGGTCCGTTTCATAGCCACCGCGACAATAGGATATGACCATATAGACACTGCATGGTGTGAGGCCAACGGCATAGCCTGGACCAATGCGCCAGGTTGCAACTCATGGTCGGTACAGCAGTATATGGGCTCGCTTCTGGTATGCCTGTCGCGCCACTACGGGTTCTCCCCCAGAGAGAAGACCCTGGGTATTGTGGGAGCCGGTAACGTAGGCAGCAAGGTTGCCCGTCTGGCCGCACTGCTCGGATTCCGCGTACTGCTCTGCGACCCTCCGCGTGCCCGCAGGGAGGGAGCCGGCGGATTCGTATCGCTCCGGGAGATTACGGAACAGTGTGACATCATAAGCTGCCATGTTCCCCTGACCCGTGAGGGTGACGACGCCACCTACCATCTGCTTGACAGCAGCCGGATAGCCGCTCTCCGACCCGACCAGATACTCATAAACACCTCCCGCGGCGAGGTAGTTGACGGTCAGGCACTCAAGGAGGCACTCAAGAGCAAAAGCATCCTAACCGCTGCCCTCGACGTATGGGAGAACGAGCCCCGGATTGATCCTGAACTGCTCAGCCTGCTCTTTACAGGCACTCCCCACATAGCCGGCTATTCGCAGGACGGCAAGGCCAACGGCACCATGATATGCATCCAGACCATGGCCAAATACCTGGACCTTCCGCTCACCGACTGGGAGGTCAGCGAGATACCCGAACCCGAGGAACCGGCGGAGTTCACTCTCGATGCCGAAGGCCGCAGGCCTCAGGAACTCCTGGCCGATGCAATACTACACACGTACGATGTACGTAAAGATGCCGCTCTGCTACTCTCTGACGTCAATTCTTTTGAGAAATTACGCTCATCATACCGCATCAGAAGAGAGTTTCAGGCATTCTCCGTAATGTTAAAAAATGACCAAACCGGCCGATGCGGAGCATTTTTAAGAGAAATGAGTTTCAATATTTGTGAATAAAATCCTATTTTCGCAAAAAAAATAGAGAAGCGGAAATACCGAACCTGATTAATAACCTATGAACAGTAGACCCTTTATCCACGAGAATTTTCTACTACAAAATGAAACAGCCGCCCATCTGTTTCACGACCATGCAAAGAAGCTGCCTATAATCGATTACCATTGCCATCTTGACCCCAAGATGGTGGCCGAAGACCACAAGTTCCGTTCCATCACCGAACTCTGGCTTGGAGGTGATCATTACAAGTGGCGCGCGCTCCGTACAAACGGTGTAGAAGAAAGATTCATAACAGGAAACGCTTCGGACTGGGAGAAATTCCAGAAATGGGCGGAGACCATGCCTTACTGCATGCGCAATCCGCTTTACCACTGGTCCCATCTGGAACTCAAGACCTGTTTCGGGATAGACAAGGTCCTTAATCCACAGACAGCCAAGGAGATTTATGACGAGTGCAACGAAAAGCTGGCAAGTCCGGAATTCAGTGCACGTAACCTCATGCTCCACTATAACGTAGAGGCTGTATGTACGACCGATGACCCCATCGACTCGCTGGAGTATCACAAGCAGATACGTCAGAGCGGATTCAAGGTCAAGGTCCTGCCCACCTGGCGTCCGGATATGGCGATGACCGTCGAGGATCCCAAGGCATACCGTGAATACATAGACAAGCTGTCAAAAGTAAGCGGCGTAAGCATCAACTCTTTCGATGACATTGTAAAGGCCCTTCTGATCCGCCACAAGTATTTTGAGGAGCAGGGTTGCCGTCTGAGCGACCACGGAATGGAAGAGTTCTATGCAGAGGACTTCACCACCGCCGAGCTGGATGCCATATTCACCAAGGTTTACGGTGGCACCGCCCTGAGCGACATGGAGATACGCAAGTTCAAGAGCGCCATGCTGCTTGAGTTCGGAAAGATGGATGCCGACACCGGCTGGACACAGCAGTTCCATTACGGAGTAATCCGAAACAATAACACCAAGATGTTCAATCTGATCGGTAAGGATACCGGTTTCGATTCCATGGCTCAGGTCATGACCGCCAAGTCCATGAACCGTTACCTGGACCGCCTGAACAGCATGGACAAACTGACCAAGACCATTCTGTACAACCTTAACCCGAGCGATTTCGAGATGGTAGGTACCACCATTGGTAACTTCCAGGACGGATCCGTTCCGGGCAAGATACAGCTTGGCGCCGGCTGGTGGTTCCTGGATCAGAAGAACGGAATGGAACAGCAGATGCAGGTACTGAGCATGCTCGGCCTCATTTCCAGATTCGTGGGAATGCTGACCGACAGCCGTTCCTTTGTATCTTACCCCCGCCACGAATATTTCCGTCGCATACTCTGCAACCTTATCGGAACAGACGTGGAGAAGGGTGAGATCCCGGCAAGTGAGATGCCTCGTATAGAGCAGATGATCGAGGACATCTCTTACTACAACGCCAAGAAGTTCTTTAACTTCTGACGTTTGAACGTCGCGGGAGGCGACGTCCACCTAAAAAACTGTAACCTAAATTACCACCAATAATGAGAATTAACAAGTTTTCTGCAACCGGCATCATAGCATCCCTCTCATTTGCTATGTTCTGCCTTACCGGATGTCTCTTTGACGAACAGCATCCCGGTACCTACTACACGTTCACCGGGCACACGATTGCATCGGAACTGGAAAGCCGCCCTGAGGACTTCAGTGAATTCATCAAGGTCCTTAAGCTTGCACATGACGACGCCCGCCGTGGAGGAGCCAGCCTCTGGACTGAACTCTCGACTTACGGCGAGCATACCGTATTCGCCCCCTACAACGCATGTATCGAGGAGTTCCTCAAGGAGCGTTCACAAATTGCAGGACGCACCTACAACTCCATCGAGGAGCTGTACCAGTGGGAGCCTACAGTAATCGACACCCTGGCCAAGACCCATATGGTAGACATCACATGCTATGTGGGCGAGATGAAAGCCGGCTCGTTCCCCAAGACCAACATGAACGACAAGTACCTTACCCTGTCGTTTGATTCGGTACTCAACACCACTAACGGAACTGACTCGACCTACCGTCTGCGCAGATGCGTGAACAAGTTCTCTCATATCGTAGAGAGAGATGACTCATGCACCAACGGTGTTATACACACCATTGACAAGTGCATCAACTTTAAGGGTAGTTACGTTTACGACCTTATCGAGGAGAACCCTGAGACATCGCTGTTTGCCGAGGCTCTCAAGGTTACCGGTCTTTCAGGTCCTAACAACCTCCTGAACAAGTACAAGGATGAGAACTACAAGATCGGCGATGACTCCACCGGAACCACATCCAAGGTTACCCTGGTATCGGCCACCAAGACCTACCGTGTAAGCTATTGGGAGGAGAGAAAGGACTGCTTCACCGTATTCACCGTCACCAACAAGATATTCCATGACAAGTATGGTGTCGATGACCTGGACGGTCTGATTGCACTGGCCAAGGGCATCTATGACCCCACTTATCCCGAGGATGCCAACATAACTGACTTCAAGGACCGCAAGAACTCGCTCAACCGATTCATGTCCTATCATATCCTGCCGTTCGGTTGTTCTCCCAGCAACTTCAACACCAACCTGGAGATGATCACCACATACAATGCAGGTGTAACCGATCCTGAGGATTATTTTGAGACCGCATCGCCTCATACCCTTATGCGTATATCGACCGCAAAGTCTGCATCGGGCTTTTATGATAAGGTATACATTAACCGTATGGGCAAAGAGGGTAACGGTACAAGAGACTATGAGGGTCCCTATTATGACGGCGTAAGGATACTTGGATTCGATGAGTCCGGTGACGCCCAGCAGATTGCCGATAACGGCTATGTACTGTTCGTGGAAGACATTCTCAAATACGATACAGAGACACGTTACAAGATACTGAACCGCCGTCTGAGAATTGACTGCGCTACCCTGTCGCCTGACTTTATCACATCAGGTGCAAGACAGTACTACTACGGAGAGCATAAGTCAGGTACAGACCGACCCGGATTCGGATTCCGCGATCCTCTGAACTTCAGCTCCATCTACGGTGATTACGTACTCTCCGTACGTCCTGTAAACAAGAGTGACAGTTACGCCTATGAGGGCGATGGTGTGGACATCATGGGTAACTTTGACATCTGCATCAAGCTGCCGCCTATCCCTTATGACGGAACATGGGAGCTCCGACTCTCCACCAGATGTAACTCCGCCTGCGGTATCGTACAGCACTTTATCGGATCATCACAGACCGGAGTACCTGAGTCATGGACTCCGCTCGGCATACCTACCGACCTCCGCGCCAGCGACCTGAAGGGTAATCCGACTATAGGTTGGTATGACGATTCAGATTTAAATGATGACACAGAGGCCATCGAAGCTGCCGACAAGGCCATGCATAACCGAGGCTGGATGAAGGGTCCTGACTCACAGAAGACCTCTACCGGCACCAACCACAGAGATGTCAGCACCATGGCACGCCGTATCCTCATGACCGAGTACATGCGTGCTAACAATGACTATTACCTGCGTATCAAACAGGTTCTGCAGGATGACGAATCAGCTCAGTTCCTGTTCGACTACCTGGAACTGGTACCGAAAGTTGTTTATGACAACACTGAGGACAAGCTCTGATTTATAACGAATTACGATAATGCTCCGGTGCAGAGGACATCGGAGCATTATTTTTTTTGAAAAAAAGTCGTCAATTCGTTTTGGAGTAATCACAAAAAGAAGTACCTTTGCATCGCTTTTAAGGAAAGCGCGATGCGCGATTAGCTCAGTTGGTAGAGCAATTGAC
>JBGURN010000171.1:0-2639 GCA_045131955.1 Bacteroidaceae bacterium | reverse complement strand
TCCGGTCCTTCGTTTATGACCATTATACAGGCGATCACGATAATGTCAAACTGCTCAGACCCCAATCGAAATCCGGCAAAACGGATTTGGTTTGGAGAAGAGGTTTTGGCAGAATCTACGAGCTTTCGCGCTTGCGCGGAAGCGAGCAATACAGAGCTTGCCGCGACGAGAGCGTACTCAGGAACGGATCACGCGGTCTTCGCTGCGGCGGGCGGGACGTTGGAACAGTATCGGGCGGTGAGTACAGTTGGTTGATTAATAGACGAAACAGGTTCGGGCAGGCGGCGTAGTCCGGCTCCGGCAATGCGGCAAAGTGCGAGGCATTTGCGAGCACGAGCGACGGTCAGCAGTCTGAACCTTTTCCCAGCGGGGCGAATGCGCCCATTCGGCCCCTGTTAAATTCGGCGATCATAGCAGCCGCGATCGGCGTCTGTGCGCCTCCGATCCTACGCCGGAAACATTGCTTGCGGGACAGTCAGGATCAGAGCGTATCAGGCTATTCCATGTGCGATCCAGCCGTGCGCTTACGCGACAAACGGGAATGCTTGGATCGAGGCAAGTGAATGCTTTTTTTGGATCCTCCGTGCAGCTGTGTGTTGACGAGTTCAGGGAACCGATGGGCCGCGGATCGGCTCTGCGACATGCCGCGTTTGGCCGGCGCGGCATGACCCCGGGAGCGGCTGAAACAACAAACGTATTTTTAGAAAAGGAGAGATACCTGATGAAAAAAACCAGCAGAATCCTGGCAATCGTTCTGGCACTCGTCATGGTGCTGTCCGTCAGCGCATTCGCGCTGTGGGATCAGTATCAGGGCAACGGCAGCCACAACGGTCAGATCACCGACGGCGCCCCCTATACCACCAGCGGCTCTCTGGGGACGCACCTGGATGAGATCCAGTTGGGCAGCGGCGGATGGTCGGGCATCGACACCGAGCCTCTGATGGTCACGGAAAGCAGCACGACCTATGCCTATGTGACCTACAACGGCGGCCCTGTAAGCGGCAGCAACGGCGGAACCCGGCTGGCGAAGATCGACTGCAGCTCCCCCAATTCCGACTTTTTGGATGGGGATAATAATTACGATCCCCAGAAGCGCATTGTTTGGAGCATTCAGCTCACCCAGAACAGCGGCTTCCAGCTTTCCACCCCCTGCTACTACAACGGGCGGATCTATGTGGCCGGAACCGGCCTTTCCCAGCTGTTGCAGAATAGTGAACTGGTTAAATCGAGTGGAAGCTATCCCCACTGGTCGATCAATGGCGGGACGCAGTACGATGGTTATGTGCGCTTGACAGGCGATACTTCTGCTACGTTTACTTCTGCTTTTACCACGATCACAAGTGGATATAACCATAGGCCCGCACTGGGTATTCGCCTTGGAACATCTGCCCCCTCATATACAAAGGCAACTATTGTTGTGTCCGCAATTTCTAGCTCTAACACAACAATTCCTCTCGGTACATATGTCTTCGGGCCAGATGAGCAACCCAGTTCTTACAACGCAATACTCAATCAAGATGATGGAAATTATTACTATTATCTTAACCATAATCTCCCTACGGGTGTCAATGAACTGCTTGTTGATAATGGTTATCAATTCCAGTATGCAGTAACTATTGAAGAAAGTGATTCGAGTAGCAGTTATGTTGATGTAGATTACTGCAGTTTCTATGAGCAGAATAGTACTCTTTTTGAGGTTAGTAGTATTAATGGCACCACGCCGCCTTCTTCTGAAGCCATTGTTACTCTCGGTATCAATGGTGGCCAAATTAATACACCTATTACAGCCTATGACCATACCATTGGAAATACTGAGTATAAGTGCATTTATTTTGGCACTTATAATGGAACAAAATCGTATTATCAGTATGAGTTGACTACTCATACGCTCAAGACCTTTACTCCCGGATATACGACGACTGGATACTACTGGGCTGGCGCCATTTCTGATGGAACGAGCGTGGCGTTTGGCAGTGATAATGGATATCTGTGCTATACAACCGCTGCAAACTTTGGAACGACCAAGAAGGAGTATTCTCTTAACACCCTGGGCGGTATTTCCGACGCCGGGAATGTGCGGTCCACCCTGTGCAAGTACGGGGACTATGTGTACTTCACCAGCCAGGGGGATGCGGGTAATGCTACGAGCTACATCTGGAAGGTTTATTGGCCCCATATTGCCAGCCTGGACGATCCCGAGCCTGGCGATGTGAGCGTAATCCAGCTTTCCGGCGGTTCATCCACCTCGACTCCGGTGATCTCCAGCAACGGCTATATCTACGTCGGTACCTATGGCAGCACCAACTATGGTAACAACGGCGTCCGGGCGATCCCGCTCAATAATTTCACCTCCGGTGCGGTGCTTGATGTCGTATCTGGGTCCGGCTCCGGTACCACTGGGACGAACTACGCCGTCCAGTCCTCCGTGATCGTCTATTCCCCGAATACCGCTGACGATTATATCTTCTTCACCACGAACCAGAGCGCCACCACAAACGCGGTCAGCGGGCGCGGATACTGCTACCTGCACAATGTCACCGGCACTACTCATACATACACGCCGATCTGGAATACCGGCGACGGTGGCACATTCGCCCTCCAGGGCATGTCCGCGACAAACCAGTTCCTGACCTTCGGTG
>JBGURN010000170.1:0-3093 GCA_045131955.1 Bacteroidaceae bacterium | reverse complement strand
TGAGTTCAATACAAGTTACAAGAGTGAGTTCGATAACGGCAACCTCCACGTATTCGAGGCCAGCGTTGACGGACAGACCAAGTTCATCATCCCTATGAACGGTCTTGGACTTTGGGGTACCATCTGGGGCTATATCGCTCTCGATGAGGACCGCTCGACTGTTTACGGAGTTTATTTCTCACACTCATCCGAGACTCCGGGTCTGGGTGGTGAGATTGCAAGCCTTAAGTTCCAGAACCGTTTCCCCGGCAAGACTGTTGCCAATGACGGTGAGGTTGCCCTTAAGGTACTCAAGTATGGAAAGGCCGATAAGAGCTCTCCGTTCGAGGTTGACGGCGTTACAGGTGCTACCATCACTTCAACCGGTGTGAACTCCATGATTAATAAGGTGCTCTCAGCATACATTCCTTTCCTGACAAAGCAGTGCAGCGAGGAGCTTAATGTTGAATCTAACGATTGATTGAAGGAATATGGCAAACAAGAATAGTGAGGCTTTCAAACAGCCTATGTGGGTTAACAACCCTGTTTTGGTCCAGATTCTGGGTATCTGCTCCGCGCTGGCCGTAACCGCCCAGCTCAAGCCGGCCATCGTCATGGGACTTTCAGTTACCATCATCGTGGCTATGGCAAACGTGATCATCTCACTCCTGCGCAATACAATACCTAACCGTATCCGTATCATCATCCAGCTGGTTGTGGTTGCAGCTCTTGTAACCATCGTAAGTGAGATTCTCAAGGCTTTTGCATATGACGTGAGCGTTCAGCTCTCCGTTTATATCGGTCTTATCATTACCAACTGTATCCTGATGGGTCGTCTCGAGGCTTTCGCCATGCAGAACGGTCCCTGGGCTTCTTTCCTGGACGGTATCGGTAACGGTCTGGGTTACGCAGCCATCCTGGTTATAGTTGCTTTCATTCGTGAGTTGTTCGGCAGCGGCACACTGTTCGGCTTCCAGATCGTTCCCCAGTGCTGGTACGAGGCTGGTTACCTGAACAACGGTCTGATGATCATGCCTCCTATGGCTCTTATCCTGGTAGGCTGCGTTATCTGGTATCACCGTGCCAAGAACAAGGATTTACAGGAAAACTAATCTCAAAGCGTGATATAGAACTATGGAACATTTCTTCAGTTTATTCGTAAGGTCGATATTCGTCGACAACATGGTATTCGCTTTCTTCCTGGGAATGTGCTCATTCCTGGCTGTAAGTAAGAATGTGAAGACCGCTTTGGGACTGGGTGTAGCTGTAATCTTTGTACAGTTCATAACACTCCCTGTAAACTATCTGCTTCAGACTAAGGTCCTGGCTCCCATGGGGCTGGAGTTCCTGAGCTTCATACTGTTCATCGCCGTTATCGCCGGTATCGTCCAACTGGTTGAGATGATCGTTGAGAAGTTCTCACCTTCACTCTACAACTCACTGGGTATATTCCTTCCGCTGATCGCTGTGAACTGCGCTATCATGGGTGGATCGCTCTTCATGCAGCAGCGTATAGGTATGGATCCCGACAATACCCAGGCTATCACATGCTTCGGTGACTCAATCGCCTTTGCACTGGGTTCAGGTATCGGTTGGGCTCTGGCTATCGTATGTCTGGCTGCCATCCGTGAGAAGATGGAGTACTGCGACATACCCAAGCCTCTGAAGGGTGTAGGTATTACATTCATCACCGTAGGCCTGATGGCTATGGCATTCATGTGTTTCTCAGGTCTGTCTATTTAAAGAAGGTACATTATGAACAATATCTATTTATCAAGTATTATAGTGTTCCTGGCCGTAATCCTGCTGCTGGTGGTTATCCTGCTGGTGGCAAAGAGCTACCTGGTCGCATCGGGCAAGGTAAAGGTCAAGATTAACGGTGATAAGGAACTTGAGGTGAATTCAGGCGCAAGCCTTCTGAGCACCCTGGCTGAGAACGGTGTTTACCTTCCTTCAGCCTGCGGTGGTAAGGGTTCTTGCGGACAGTGCAAATGCCAGGTTGTTGAGGGCGGCGGTGAGATTCTTGATTCAGAGAAGGGTCATTTCAGCCGTAAGCAGATCAAGGACAACTGGCGTCTGGGTTGCCAGTGCAAGGTCAAGGGTGATCTCTCAATCAAGGTACCTGAGAGCGTTCTCGGTGTCAAGGAGTGGGAGTGCGAGGTTATATCGAACAAGAACGTTGCTACATTCATCAAGGAGTTCATCGTCCAGCTTCCCGCCGGCGAGCATATGGACTTCCTGCCCGGTAGCTATGCTCAGATCAAGATCCCCGCATACTCTATGGATTATGACAAGGATATCGATAAGGACCTTATCGGTCCTGAGTACCTGCCCGCATGGGAGAAGTTCGGTCTGTTTGGCCTTAAGTCAGTAGTAACCGAGCCTACCATCCGTGCTTACTCCATGGCTAACTATCCTGCTGAGGGTGACCGCATCATGCTGACAGTACGTATCGCCACTCCTCCTTTCAAACCCAAACCAGAGGTTGGTTTCCAGGAGGTTCCCACCGGCGTGGCTTCATCATACATTTTCAGCCTCAAGCCCGGCGACAAGGTAATCATGTCAGGTCCTTACGGTGAGTTCCATCCTATATTCGACTCCAAGAAGGAGATGATCTGGGTTGGTGGTGGTGCCGGTATGGCTCCTCTGCGTGCACAGATCATGCATATGACCAAGACCCTTAAGACCACTGACCGCGAGATGCATTACTTCTACGGTGCACGTGCCCTTAACGAGGTATTCTATCTGCAGGATTTCCTCCAGATCGAGAAGGAGTTCCCCAACTTCCACTTCCATCTGGCTCTGGACCGTCCGGATCCCGCTGCCGATGCAGCAGGCGTCAAGTACACTGCCGGATTCGTTCACAATGTTATGTACGAGACCTATCTTAAGGACCATGAGGCTCCCGAGGATATCGAGTACTACATGTGCGGTCCTGGCCCCATGTCAAAGGCCGTTACCGGTATGCTTGACAACCTGGGCGTTGATCCCGCATCAATCATGTACGATAACTTCGGCGGATAATGACGGATTGGGGTCAGACCCCTTTACGTCAGCGAAAGCGGCACCAATCGGGGCCGCTTTTGGTTTTTTAAAGGAAACGGGTCTGACCCC
>JBGURN010000169.1:0-7385 GCA_045131955.1 Bacteroidaceae bacterium | reverse complement strand
GGCTGAGTTCAAGCTGGGCGTCTACTATGACAGCGACAGCACGGGCAGCCGTCTGACCTATATCCCCGAGGCATCGCTCAAGAGCACTCCCCTGATACGTCTCATGAACCTGGACCATCTGGACGACAAGAACAACCCCCACCCCAACGGCAAGTTCGACTTCATTGAGAACTACACCGTGCAGGTTTCATCGGGCCGAATCATATTCCCCGTCGTGGAGCCTTTCGGCAGCCATCTGCGTAAGGTCATAGGCAATGACGCCATAGCTGACAGATATGTGTTCCAGGAACTCTATGACTCCACCCGCGTGGTCGCCAAGCGTATAGCCGACAAGGATAAGTTCACCCTTATGGGCCAGTACTCAGGCACCAGCAGCAACGTGATAAACCTGGGTTCCTACAACATACCCCGCGGATCGGTCATAGTCACCGCAGGCGGCGTTACGCTGATAGAGAACAGCGACTACACCGTGGATTACAGCATGGGTACGGTGACCATCATCAACCAGAGCATAATCGATGCCGGCACCAGCGTAAGCGTGCAGTTGGAGAGCAACACCGAATACAGCATGCAGCGCAAGACCATGGCCGGACTCAACTGGATGTATGACTTCAGTCCCAACTTCCAGATGGGCGGTACATTCATGCACCTGAACGAGAAACCGCTCACCAGCAAGGTAACCATGGGTGACGAGCCGCTGGTCAACACCATGTACGGCCTGAACCTGAACTGGAACCACGAGAGCCAGGCCATCACCAAGATCATTGACAAGATACCGTTCGTAAACGCCACCAAACCCTCAAGCATAAACTTCAAGGCCGAGATGGCCGCCCTCCAGTCCGATGTCTCCGACAAGGTGCAGGGACAGGCCTCGTACATTGATGACTTTGAAGCAGCCGAGAGCGGCATATCCATATCCCAGCCGTCGGCCTGGAGTCTGTCGGCAGTACCTAAGGGAATGAAGGGATTCAACAAGTCGGGACAGGTTGAGTCCGGTTACAACCGTGCGCTGCTCAACTGGTTCACGATTGACCCCCTGTTCACACGCCGCAACTCGCCGCTCACCCCGGCCCACATCAAGACTGACCTGGACCAGCTCTCCAACCACTACGTGCGTGAGGTGTTTGAGCGCGAGCTCTACCCCAACAAGGAGTCCACATCGAGCGAGTCAACCACACTGCAGGTCCTCAACCTGGCTTACTACCCCAGCGAGCGCGGACCTTACAACCTCAACCCCGACCTGGACGCCGACGGACATCTGCCCAACCCCGAGGATAACTGGGGCGGTATCATGCGCCGTCTCACCACCACTGACTTTGAGGCCGCCAACATAGAGTATATAGAGTTCTGGATGCTCGACCCGTTCATTTACAACCCCGCAGCGGCAGGCGGAGACCTCTACCTGAACCTGGGAGAGGTATCGGAGGACGTGCTTCTGGACGGTAAGAAGTTCTTTGAGAACGGACTGCCTGTGGACGGCGACTCCGCCAAGTGGGCAGAGACCGTATGGGGTAAGGTTCCTACAGGCAAGAGCCTGGTCTATGCGTTCGATAACAACAACGCCGACAGCCGTGACCGTCAGGATGTGGGTCTGAACGGACTTACATCGGCCGAGGAGCGTAGCTGGCCGGCCTATGCCGCATACCTGAATGCCATAAGGGGTAAGGTCAGGACCGAGGTGTTCAATGAGATATATGACGACCCCGCCGGTGACACCTATCACTATTACCGCGGATCGGACTATGATGACAGGAGACTCTCCGTGCTGGACCGTTACCGCAAATATAACGGTACCGAGGGCAACTCACCCAACTCAGCCGGTACCGACAGCCGCTATGACCAGTCGGCACGCACCACCCCTGACGTGGAGGATGCCAACGGTGACTACACCATGGACGAGTATGAGAAATTCTTCCAGTACCGCATATCGCTGCGTCCAGCCGACCTGGCCATAGGACGCAACTACATATCCGATAAGCGTGAGGTCAAGGTCAAGCTGCGTAACGGCAACACCGAGACGGTAAACTGGTACTGTTTCCGCGTACCTATAACCGAATTCGAGAAGGCCGAGGGCGGCATTCGCGACTTCAGTTCCATCAGGTTCATGCGTATGTACCTGACCGGATTCACCGAGGAAGTACATGTCAGGTTCGGTACTCTGGAGCTCATGACCAGCCAGTGGCGTAACTACGAGCAGCCTATCTACAGCGCCACCAACCGCACCCCGTCCATATCGGGTAAGTTCTCGGCCACATCGGTCAACATTGAGGAGAACGGTGACCGCCAGCCCGTGAACTACGTGGTACCGCCCGGCGTGACACGTATACTTGACCCCACACAGGTACAGCTGGTACAGGATAACGAGCAGGCCATGAGCCTTAAGGTAACCGGTCTGGGCGCCGGCGAGGCACGCGGTATCTACAAGAAGAGCTCGCTTGACCTGCGTAAGTACAAGCGCATACAGATGTTCTCACACGCCGAAGCCGTGATACCTGACAACGGCAACCTCAAGGACGGTGACATATCGGTATTCATAAGACTCGGATCGGACTACTCTGGTAACTACTACGAGTATGAGATTCCTCTTAACCTCACTCCCGCAGGACACTACAGCGGTACCAGCGAGAGCGACCGCCGTATGGTATGGCCTGAGAAAAACATGCTTGACATTGACTTTGACGTGCTCACCCGTGTCAAGAACAACCGTAACGTACAGAAGAACCTGGGTGCCATCACAGCATCTGCAGTATACAGCGAGTATGACCCGGGCAACCCGGAGAACAAGATAAGCATTGTGGGTAACCCCTCCATCGGTAACGTACGCGCTATTATGATAGGTATACGCAACAACTCCATGAGCGCCAAGGATGCCGAGGTTTGGGTCAATGAGCTGCGTCTTGTAGGCTATGAGAGCAAAGGTGGCGTAGCAGCCCTCAGCTCCCTGGGTCTGAGACTGTCCGATGTGGCATCGGTCGACCTCTCCGGCCAGCTGAGCACAGCCGGATACGGCGGACTGGAGCAGAGCATCAAAGACCGCAAGACCGATGACTACTACCGCTACTCCGTGACCACCAGCACCAACGTTGGACGTTTCCTGCCTGAGAAATCACGCATATCGGTACCCGTCTACTACTCATACACCAAGGAGAAGACATCGCCCAAGTACAGCCCCTATGACACAGACCTTATCCTGGATGACGTGATAGAGTCATACCCTGAGGGACATGCACGCGACTCCATAATGAGCATATCGCAGGACGTCAAGGAGAGCCATAATTTCAGCATATCGAACGCCAAGATCAACATAAGCAGCGACAAGCCCATGCCGTATGATCCTGCCAACTTCTCATTCAGCTATTCACAGAGCTCAAGTGACAGGAGCAACAGCACCATTGAGTATGACCATAACGAGAACTGGAAGGCATCGGCCGACTACAGCTACTCACCCGGACTCAAGGGATGGAGCCCGTTCGAGAACATACCTTATGATGCACGCTGGTTCAGGATCATAAAGGAGACCAAGATCAATTTCCTGCCCCAGAGTTTCACTTTCAACACCGACCTGCAGCGCAGCTACCACGAACTTCAGGAACGTGACCTGGAGGGTTCCGAGGGTATTCCCGTTACGTTCTCACAGCAGTTCTACTGGAACCGCAGCCTCTCACTGCGCTGGGATCCCCTGCAGCTTATAAGGCTCTCGTTCAACGCCAGCACCAGAGCGGAGGTTGAGGAGCCCTACACCGTTGTGAACAAGGACCTCTACCCCGACGAGTACGAGCTCTGGAAAGACTCAGTCAAGATGAGCCTGAGGAATATGGGACGTCCGCTTGACTACAGCCAGTCATTCAACGCCTCATACGCCATACCTCTCAACAAGCTGCCCGCCCTTGACTGGATTACGGCCGATGCCTCATTCAACTCCAGCTACTCCTGGAACCGCGGTACCACCTATGCCAACGGCATCTCGTACGGTAACATCATATCCAACCGCAGGTCCATTAACCTGAGCGGCAGGTTCAACCTTCTCAATATGTACAATAAGGTGACCTACCTGCACAGGATAAACAACAAGTACTCCAATAACGCATCGGCCTCAAACGCCTATTCGGTGAACCGTAACAAGAAGTTCCAGCAGGAGATGATACTTGTGCCCGGCAAGCGTAACGTCATATTGCATAACCTGGGAACCCTGAACCCGCAGCTCACCGCCACCACCAAGGACGGCAAGAACATAAAACTCAAGTTCCGCAAGCTGAGCGCCGACAGCGTATCGGTCAAGGTAAAGGACACCCTCACGGTCATGATCAGGATGGTACAGGATCCCGACCTGCCCGCCCGCAAGACACGGTTCTCGGCCAAGGAAGGTATGGAGGCCGGTCTGCGTGTGCTCATGATGGTACGTAACCTCTCTGTTACCTACCGTAATGACTACAGCATGTCACTGCCCGGTTTCATGCCCTATTCCAAGATGATGGGACAGAACAACTCATCCGGTTTGCTTGCTCCCGGACTTGACTTTGCATTCGGACTGACAGGTGACGACTATCTCTACAAGGCCATAGACAACGGATGGCTGCTCAGCGGTGACAGCATAGCCCACACGGCCACATCGAACGCCACCGAGGACCTTCAGGTCAAGATGACCCTGGAGCCCTTCCGTGACATAAAGATCGATGCAAGCGCCAGCTGGAACAAATCCGGCAACAACCGCATCCAGTATATGTATGCCGGCATGCCTCAGTCACGCGGCGGCAGTTTCAGCATGACCACTATAACCATAGGAAGCGCCTTTGAGAGTCACTCTCCCAGCAACAACTACCGCTCACGCAGCTTTGAGAGATTCATAAACAGCCTGCCCACCGTCCGTGACCGAATCGAGTCACAGTACAAGGACGCCCGCTACCCCAAAGGCACCACCCTGGCCGGCCAGAAATATGACCCGCAGAACGGAGGAGTGGACATGTATTCATCGGATGTGCTCATACCCGCCTTCCTGGCCGCCTATACCGGACGCGACGCCCGCAAGGCATCACTTGACATATTCCCCGACATGCTCAGTATGCTGCCCAACTGGTCATTCACCTACAGCGGACTGAGCAAACTGCCGTTCTTTAAGAAATACTTCAAGAGCTTTAACCTGACACACGCCTACAAGAGTGTCTACTCGGTGGGTAACTTCAACACCTACAACAGCTACATGGAGTATATGAACGGACGCGGATTCATAGAGGACGTAACAAGCGGCAATCCCATACCCAGCTCCATGTTCAACATAGGATCGGTATCAATCAACGAGTCATTCTCACCCCTGTGCGGCGTGAACATGACATTCCTCAATAACATATCGGCCCGTCTGGAGTTCAGGAAAACACGCGTACTCACCCTCAGCACCACCGCCGTACAGGTTGTTGAGTCATCGTCCGATGACATAACGGCCGGAGCCGGCTACAAGATTACAGGAGTAAAACTGTTCGGAGCCAAGACCGGCACCGGAACAGGAAGGGTAAGCAACGACCTGAACATGAACCTTGACTTCTCATACCGTAACCAGAATGCCGTATGCCGTAACCTGCGTGAGGAGACCACCCAAGCCACCAGCGGCAACCGCGCCGTCAAGGTCTCGCTGAGCGCCGACTACACCTACAGCCGCATGCTCACCCTGAACTTCTACTACGATTACCAGAGCAACTTCCCGCTGGTATCGACCGCCTCCTACCCCACCTCAACTCACGATGCGGGCATGACGCTGAAATTCACTCTGACTCGATAAAAGAGGGCTCATTCCCAATTAACATACGTTAAAACAGGGGGGGGGTAATCAAAATCATATCAGACTTATTACCTTTACCTCCAAACAACAACATTACCTTTCAATTAAATCGCTATGAGACAGATTGCTTTCAATTTGAAAGTGACAATGGTTATGTCATTGTTACTTGCTTTGCCAATAACGGCAATAGGTCAAAATCAGACTGGTTCTGATTATCCTTTCATATATGGCTATGATGCTGACATCCCATATTATTCTCCATCTCAAAATGACATCTACCCCATTCAGCTATATCCGATATCTAATGAGTTTACAGTCAGGAAGAAATCCGGTATTCAGAAAGATGATATCGAAACACTCATTAAACAACACCTGGCAGATGCACAGATTGAATGGTATTTTGATCAAATCAGTCAAGAATACGAAGTCTGTTCCGTCGTTACAGAAAGAACAGATTTGGACAATACCATCGGCATCCTATTGAATAATAATTCAGTTCTGTTTGCTAGCCGAAAATACACCAGAAAGGCATACAAGGACCTTATGGACATGTGGCCAGTAAGTGAAGTCGCCACATATGGTTTTACAGGAGCAGTGGCTTTCACTTATTTGAATAATGATATAGTTGAATCAGCAGATGCCCTAATAGAATCGATGGGACTTAAGATTGTCTATAAATACAATAAACAAGGATCAGCCGTACTTACCCGACCTATGGATATATTCGCTGTTGCCAACCAATTACAAGAATCCGGGTATTTTCTTCTTGCTGCTCCAGGAATGATAAATAAATCCAAAATGGTGACAATTCAACCAATTGATTATTCAACATTGCCATGGTTTTATGATACGAATGGAAATAAGACATATTGCTATGAGCTACCAGACAGATTTTTACTAAAAAAGGACTCAACTGTTACTAAAGCTGTTCTTGAATCCTTAATAAGCAGCTATGTCCAAGAATCTGAAATCATTTGGAATAACAAAGACATATGTACTATCATTACTAGCCCTGAATTGGTTGAGTCTGCCATGAATGGGATTAAAACAGAAAACTCTGTACTAAGAGTTAGCCACAGCTATTTTAACAAAGGATCCTATGAGCTTGCTCTTAAAAGTGGTAGTAGTATCCCTTCAAGTTTTGGATTTGACGGAAAAGTTTCCATTTCATTCAAGGAGAATATTACAGAGACTGAAAAGGCTGATCTGATAAGAAATTACGGCCTAAACTTGTCACTTGAAAAGGAAGATATTAACTATTTGGAATATGAAGTACCAAAGGCTGCCGATGTACTTGATGTAAGTAAAAGCATTTTTGAGACAGGACTAGTTAGATACTGCATACCGTGTACTACTAATGAGCCCAAAGTCGTATTATGGAATCAGACCATGGTCAATGACTCAAAAGTTTCAGAAATAGAAACCAAATACTATGACCTGATTGGCCGCAGCATTAATAAACCATCAGGATTGACCATCGTTGTTACACGATACAGTGACGGCTCGGTACATACAGAGAAAATACTATTCCGTTAAGAGGTTACAGGATTGGGGGCGGTTCTTACTGTTTTATTCGGGAAAAATCAAACAGTAAGAACCGTCCCTACTGTTTAAA
>JBGURN010000168.1:0-4809 GCA_045131955.1 Bacteroidaceae bacterium | reverse complement strand
CGAGGTCTGTACCATCGTACAACTTGAACCTCTTGAAGCGGAAGTTTTTGCAGTTATTGTTTCTGGCACCGAAAATTCGGAGCGAGGAAGTGTTATTGGAGAAATCCCAGGAAGAAGCCCAAGAATTTGTCGTGCCGCCCACGGTAATGCTATCACTTGCCTCAATCGTCATCCATTGGTTAAGAGTGTGCGGAATACCACCGGGGACAGTTCCGGCGGCCATATTCCCGTACTTATAGAATAGTGCTATTGACTCGCTACTGGCGGATGAGCTTCCAGGGTTAAATACAAAATATGCGTTGTTCTGGTTGTTGTTGAATCCGAACAGGTCGGCATCGTAGGTATCCCCTGTGTTCATTACCTCGGTTATGACTATCGGCTTGGTCTTTGGCACATAGCCTGTGTCGATGTAGGCCGTGCCACTATCCTTGCCTATCCAGTTATACAGGGTGTACCCTGTTGGCAAGATAATGTAGGAAGCAACGTACTTCTTCGCCGATGCCAGCCATCCTCCCACGGTGTCGTAGGATATGAGTATCTCATAGATGGAGTCGTTGGCAAGCACGACAGGCGTATCGTCCTCCCAGGCGATGTTCTGAGGAAGCGAAAGTGAAGGAGCCGTTCCGCCGGTAGTGAATTTCAGACGGATTCGCTGTGACGTGTCGGTCGGTGCGCTCGGAAGCGAAAGCGAGATGGATGTAGGCACTACGGTCCATTGGTACAGCGTTCCGACCTGTGCAGATATGTTGGATGCGGCAGTCGTGACATTCACCACGCTTTCACCACCGCCCCCTACGTTCTGCAAGGCATCGTACACGGTCTTGGCGGACGGATATTCTGTGTCGGTGGACGATGCCGACAGGGATGTCACCTTGTTGGCTGTGTCCTCCTTGCCGTTCCACTGGGTTATATCCGTGGATGCTATTCTCGCGTCATTGATGTCCTGCGTACTATTGTCCGGCAGTTGTACTTTCTTGATTGCCATAGCCTAATCTCCTATGATGCGCTTACACTCAGGTCTCCGTACTTGGCAACAGATACCTTGTCATTCGTTCCAACGGTGATGCTCTGTGCCGCAGCCGTACCCGCACCGAGGGCAGTAATCGCAGCCGCAGATTCTCCGACCTGGACATCAGACACAACGGCATCCCCAGTACCACTCTCCGACAAAGCCCCAGTCGCCACGGTCTTGGCCGTTCCGAGAGTGACCTTGCTTGCGGACAGGGCGGTTCCAAGGGTCGGGGCAGTCGAATTGGCTCCCGATATGATAAGGGTCTCCGCAGCCGTACCAGTACCCATAGCGAAATTCCAAGTGGAGGCCGAGCCAGCATTGGTTACATTCGGGATGCTCACGTTGGTATTTCCTGTGACATTAGGGACAGTAGTGGTTACGAGTTTCTTGCCCGTAACGGCACTGACTGACTTCACGAAGTTATCAGTCGTGTGGGCGGCAAATGATACAGCCGATGCAGCAGCCGTAAAGGTCGTAGCCTCACCCAGTACGTTGTCCCCACTACCCTTGCTCAGAGTAACGGAGTCCTTGTATGCGAGAGCACCGAGATTGGAGAGGTCAATGTCCTTGCCTCCCAGTCTCTCCCAGAACCTCGCATTTGAAGGGCCTACCACTACATACTCGTCATAGGCGTTAGGCGATGCCCCGCTCTTGACAAGATAGAACGTGCCTGCATCTGCCGAGGAAGCCGCCATCGTGCCCGTATAGTCCGTCCCGTTGTAGGTTACGACAACCCCTGCCGGGATATTCGCAACAACAGGCGTAGAAGTACCATCCCAGACTATGTTGAATGATAAGCCACCAGCAATCAGTTCCCTCGCGGTAGCATCCTTAATGTCATAAGTGTTACCCGAAGGCAACGTGATTTTACTAATGTCTGCCATATTCCTTAAAGTCTATTAAATATCAATGCCTCACCGACAACTTCCATGTTGTCATCTACGTTCAGTTTCCTGTTCCAAAACTCCCGTTCCCCGGACTGGATATGTACCGAGGTATTGTTGATGTGGCTGACCAAGGTATCGGCAACGCCCTCGTCCAAGAAAGCCAAGTCCTGAACGTAAGCGTTACCCGACCCAACCTTGATGCCGGGGATATACACCGTTTCCCCGTCAACCACCTTGCTTTGGTGGTCATTGTAAACCACTATCGTCCCTGCTGGCGGTATGTACCCCGTCCGATTATTCCAGTATTCGGTCGTGCCTTGCTCGATGGATGCCTTCCCAGCAACCGAGTCAAGTATCGCCTGCACCTCCGGGGTGTTGTATGTTAATCGCTCTACTGCCATTATTTCCTTGTTAAGTAAATCTTATCACCGTACACGTTGAAGATTATTCCGTCACGTCCCCAAAGGATATATTCGCCAAGATCCGTCGAGCAGACCAGTCCGAGGCGCGCCGTCATCCCGCCGACCCGCCTGGCGGAGGCTGTCATTCCTCCGATCCTGCTGGCCTCCGCGGTTATCCCGCCGATCCTCCGTAGCGATACGCTCAGGCATCCCATTTAGACTAAAGCTTTTGGTTAATAATCAAATTCTGTTTAATAATTTCGTGGCGAATTCCGTCAGGGAAGTCGGCGTCGGGAACACAAGCATCGTATATCACCTCTAACGTGCCCGGCCCCAGTAAGGAGGACTCGACGCAGATATACCACTCCGACACTTCGTTCTCCTGTCCTTCGTTTTCTACATGATGCACTGAATTCTCTGGGGTGAATACTAACGTCTTATTACCTTTCTTTACGGTAATAGTCCAGTCGTCAGTATCCATACTGAAGTCCTTGCAGTTTATCTCAACAGCGTATTTGTAACCGGTGCCGTTCCAGCCCGATTCATTCACTATGCCGTTTGCCCAATTCATAACCATTTTTTCTGCTGTTTTATTCCAGTAGCAAAGATAAGTAAAATGTCAATACGCCGACCTGCGCTATATGCAATTTTCTCGCAGACTAGGATCGGCTCCTCCGAGCCGATCCGCCCAAGCCTCCGGATAGCCCTTGTAGTATTTCCCGGCCTTGTATAGCCGGAATTGTGCCCTTATAGCAGACCATAACCCGACAACAAGGAGGTAGAGAGGGCCGAGCATCTTGCTTTGTCTACAATGCCCGTATTCGTGGCATACGTCCACGGTCGTGGGAGTGTTCAGCAAGATGTACTTTCCGAGACTCACCCCTCCGTTAAGCCAAGAACAGGTATAGACCTTTGCATCCTTGTATGGGAATACGTCATCGTAACCGCGAATCAGCAGCAGCCCCAAAGCCAAGAGGTTCTGGGGCAACTGCCAAATGTATGCAAACGCGGTTATCATTTGTATCTGAAATAAATCGTCAGACTTCCCGAAACAGTCGGGTCGGCATTACTGGTTGCAACGACATTCGCCTGTCCCAGATATGTTGCCGTTGACTTGACTGTAACGACTCCGCTCTGATTGATGCTGAGTTCGCTGGCATCCGGGCCTGTTACGCTCCAAGTGACAGTCTTATCGGCTGCATCAGCAGGGCTAACAGTAGCGGTATATGTCGCTTGGTTAGAAGCGTCGTAAATAGAACTTGCTCCACTAACCGTGATGCTTTCCGGCAAGATGTCAACTGGCCCAAGCTCACCCACTATGGTAACAGACTTGGATGCAGATTTGCCGGAAACGACTGTGGATGTGACAGTTACCGTAACAGTATCGCCAACCGAGGCGTTGTTAGTTGGGTAGATAACGTAGGCATCGTAACCTCCCATATCCATAAGCTCTCCATTAGCATTTCCGCTTACCGACCATTCGACGGCGGTCTGCGAGGTTCCCGAAGGAGTATAAGACACTGTATAGGCACTTGTATCTTGGATATCAAGAGTGTCAGGGCCGCTAATCGACAGACTCTGGAGTGCATCGGTATTGTAGTTCTGCGTCAGGTTAATCGTAGCCGTTCCACTATAAGTACCAGTAACGGTGAGTGTCCCGGTCCTTGCAGAACTGCCCGTATTGGCTGAGGCTGGGAAGATGTCGTATGTATTATTGCCCGCAGTCCCATTTATAGTAGTAGCCCCAGACGAACCTATCCTAAAGACACCCGTAGTTGTCATAGTCCAACTCTGATTGGAATTGACCAGAACAAACTGCGAGCCGGAAGCCCAACCATATTTATCGTAGTCAAAGGTAAGACTATTTGTGCCGCTAAGTGTACTGACGGTTAGCGTGGCAGCCACGAGGGTAACAGTCTCCGTATGATTTTCGGCTGTCATCGTGTATGTCCCCGACTGCGTGACATAACCAGTCTTAGAAACACTCCAGCGTACTTCTGTTCCGGCAGGGCAAGCAAACGTATTATTAGTTCTCACACTGTCGTTAATCAATACGGTACAACCACTCGGCGAAGCACTGACGATGAAGTTGTAGGTCACTGCCGATGCCGCTATCTGTGACAGAGGGATCTGATAGGCGACTCCGTCGACTTCGACCACGAGAGTGCCAGTCCTTGTTGTACTGCCCGTATTGGCGCCCGCCTCTATCAGTATCGGGTTGTTTGACTGGCCCGTAGTCATTTCGCAGGTACACCAATTAGGCCAGGACGTTACCTCCCACCAATCGAATGTTCCATTGACGCCTATAACTTCCTCGGAACCCGTGCCAGCAAACGAAACAGATGACGGGCTGAAAGTAATAGCCTGCGCAGCCGACTGGGCTACGGAACAAGTCAGATTAGTCCCATCGCCTGTGCTGGAGGCCAAGGTTATTGTAGCAGACCTACTAGATGACGTATTTGCGCCTATGCCGACCGCAACAGTCGCGTTGCCAGTCCCAGACGAAGGC
>JBGURN010000167.1:0-3472 GCA_045131955.1 Bacteroidaceae bacterium | reverse complement strand
AATTGGTATCCTGCTTGATGCTTGAGATTGAAGGAAGGCTGGCGTTAGTGTTGCTTGGTGTCCAGGCGTTCTCATAGAAGTAAGCGAGAGAGTTGATACGAGGGTGCTCTGTACGGTAAACGCAAGGCATGATCACGTTTCCTGCCGCGCCGCTACCGAATATGATCATATCGAAACTCTTCCAAGCGAGGTTGATGGTAACACCGTAGGTGAGGGTAGGAATTGTAGATCCTACGTCCTTGAGGTCCCTTTCAGAAACCAACTCTGAAGAAGCTACGGTCTTACCGTCCTTATCAATGAAGCGAGGCTCACCGGTAGCCTTGTCAACACCTGCATATTCGAATGCCCTCATGTACCAGGTAGAGTGACCATTCTCAAATGCGGGCATTGCCAGGAAGTTGGAGAAGTTGGAACCGTTCTGGCGGCCTACTGAAGGCTCCAGGTAGGTTACCATGTTCTTGAGGGTTGAGAGGTTTCCGTTGATGCTGTAGCGGAAGTCACCGATGGTGTCCTGCCAGCCGGCCTCTACCTCGAGACCCTGGTTGCGGATAGAACCAGCGTTAACGGTGCTGCTGGTGATACCGGCCTCGGCGATAGGAGTGATGTTTACGAGAAGTCCGTCGGTGTCCTTGATGAAGTAGTCAACGCCAAGGGTGAGCCTGTTGCCAAGGAAGCGGGCGTCCATACCGAAGTCCTTCTGGATGGAGGTCTCCCACTTGAGGTCAGGGTTGGCGACGCCGCTAGGACGGGAACCGTAGGTGAGCACGTTGGAGTCAGGGTCGAACTGGTAGTTTGTACTGTTCTTGTTGATTGAGGTGGCGTACTGGTAGTTACGGGCAACGGCGATGTTACCGTTGATACCCCAGGATGCGCGGAACTTGAGGAAGTCAAGTGAAAGGGCATCCTTCACGCCCTCGAACCAAGGCTCGTTGCTGACTGTCCAACCTGCTGATACTGAAGGGAAGTATCCCCAGCGGCTCTTCTTGGAAAGCCTTGAAGAGTCGAACGCGTCAGCGCGGAAGTTGGCCTGCAGGCTGTAGCGGTTGTCATATGAATAGGTGAGACGTCCGAAGTAAGAGATCTGGGTAGACTCTCCCGGAGTTCCACTTACGCTCTTGATGGCATTTGCGTGTACGTATGAGAAGTAGCGGTAGTTGGGAGCGTAGTTGGTGAGGATCTCAGATCCGGTGAGGGATCCGTTCACACCCATGCTTGCGCTGTAGGTATAGGACATACCGGCCATTGCTCCGATAGCGTGCTTGCCAAGGTTGATGTTGTAGTTGGCGAAGTTCTCCCACTGGTAGTAGTAGTTCTGTGAGGAGTTGGCTGAGAGCTCGTAGGTCTCATAGTAAAGCTTTGAGTTCAGGTAGTAAGGATCTACATAGTTGCTGCTGTAGCTCTGGGCGATCCTGTAACCGAAACGTGAGGTGAATACCAGGCCCTTGAACGGGGTGATGTTGGCATAGAGTGTTCCACGTACGTTGAAGCCTTCTGAAAGGTTGTTGTTACGGTCGCGGAATACCAGAGGGTTACCACCGTCTCCCTCCTCCATCTTGGAGGTTGCGTAGTAGTATCCGTCCTCGTTCTTGTATACCTGCATGCCTCTCTCGATGGCTGACTTCATTCCGTTGGGAAGCTGGTCATAGCTGGTGTAGTAAACCGGGGTGAGAGGGTCGATGATGAGGGTTCCGAGCAGTGAGGTACCGTTGGCACCGTTGGAATACTCGGAGTGCTCTGAAACGGCCTGGCTTGCATAACGCTCGATGGAGGTGTTGGTTCCGATTGTGAACCAAGGCTTGATCTTGTAGTCAGCGTTGATCTGCGCGGTGAGACGCTTGTAGAAGTCCTTGTCTCCCTTTACCATACCGTCCTGGTCTACATAGGTGAGGGCTACATAGTAGGATCCCTTGTCGCTTCCGCTCTGGGCGCCCACTGTAACGCGGTGGTTGATGCCAAGTCCGTAAACTGCGTCTGCCCAGTTGGTGTCGGTCTTGCCGTCCCACTTGCCCTCTGAGATGAGGGACTCCTTGGAGGTTACGTAGCCGGCCTGGGTCATCCAGTCGATGTACTGCTCGGCGTTCATAACCCTTGCACGGTGGCCGAGACGGTTGAGGTCAACCTGATACTGGAAGAATACGTTTCCGTCTTTTGACTTTGATCCGCTCTTTGTGGTCACGAGGATAACGCCGTTACCAGCCTGTGCTCCGTAGATAGCGGCTGAGGCGGCGTCCTTCAGAACCTCGATTGACTCGATCATGGAAGGATCAAGGTACTGGATGTTGTCTACTTTAAGTCCGTCAACGATCATGAGAGGACCAAGTCCGTACTGTCCGTTTGAAGATACACCACGGACGCGGATGTCTGATCCCTTACCAGGAGCACCTGATGCGTTGGTTACCTGGATACCGGCTGCCTTTCCCTGGAGGGCAGCTGCGGCGTCGGAAGTTGAACGGAATGAGAGGTCTGCTTCCTTTACTGAGGCAACGGATCCGGTGAGGTCGCTCTTACGCTGTACACCATAACCGATAACCACTGTCTCCTCAAGGATTTCGTTGTCCTCCTGAAGAGTGATGTTGAAGTTAGTCTGGTTTCCTACAGGAACGGTTACTGTTGTATAACCGATGCTGGAAACACTGAGAGTTGCTCCTGCCGGAACAGAAAGGGAGAAGTTACCGTCCAGGTCAGTTACCGTTCCAATTGTGGTGCCTTCTGCGATAACAGAAGCACCGATAACGGCGAGACCGTTCTGGTCAACAACTTTTCCTCTGATAGCGCGGTTCTGTGCAAAAGCATTGACAGAACACAGCGCGAATGCCGCTGCCACCATGATGGCGGCAGCAACCTTTAGAAAATGTTTTGACATAGGTATAATAGGTATAAAATGAATTAAATGGTTCGAAGACCAAAGTTAATTAAAAATTTTTCATTTGACTCTTACCCTGAGAATCGTGAATGAATTGGGCTCGAAAGCCATATCGAATGATTTTGAGAACTTATCGTAGACGCTT
This sequence comes from Bacteroidaceae bacterium, assembly GCA_045131955.1. Lineage (GTDB taxonomy): Bacteria > Bacteroidota > Bacteroidia > Bacteroidales > Bacteroidaceae > Colenecus. The sequence goes on along the minus strand of JBGURN010000167.1, from coordinate 464 downwards.
TCAACAGGATGGATCTTGTCCGGATTGTCGAAATCGTTTTCATCGTACAGTGAATCGGCGGACAAGGTGATGACTTTACCCTTGGGTTCGACGGAAGCGACGTTGGAGAGGTTGATGGCTGTCTTGAAAGGCTCGTTGAGGGCGTTGACAACCTTTATGATCATTTCTCCGCTCTCACGGTCATAGCCTGCGAGAGCATATCTCTTCTGCAGGGGCTTGTATTCAATCTTGCCTATCTCCTGGCCGTCGATAAAGCAAGTGATTTGGGCGCCGCTCACAGCAACCTTCACATCGTGCCATTCATCTGCAGAAAGGTCAATCTCGCTGCTGAGGGTTCCTAGCGAGATGTTGGTGTTACCTTCGACCATGGCCACGGATGCGGAATACTTCGGCGCTGCTCCAGCAGCAGGGGCCGGGCCTCTGAATCTGGGAGCGCTTACGTTGAAAGTGAGGTAGTTCCTGTC
>JBGURN010000166.1:0-4521 GCA_045131955.1 Bacteroidaceae bacterium | reverse complement strand
ACAGCAGTACGTTCTTCTTGGGGATGCGGTAGCCTACAGAGAGCATTGACTCCAGGATGGCGTAACGCTGGTCATCACCCGGACAGCCTACCTCACCGGTCGATGCCATATCGACACCCAGAACGGGATCGGCCTTCTGCAGACGGTTGAATGAGAACTGTGAGGCCTTGATACCTACATAGTCTATATCGAACAGGCTGCGGTCAGGTGCCTCTACAGGTATGCCGAGCATGATCTTGGTTGCTATCTCAATGAGGTTGATCTTGAGAACCTTGCTTACGAACGGGAATGAACGTGAAGCACGCAGGTTACACTCGATTACCTTGATATCGTTCTCACGGGCCAGATACTGGATGTTGAACGGTCCACTAATGTGGAGCTCCTTGGCAATCTGACGGCTTATGCGCTTGATGCGCTTAACTGTCTCGACATAGAGTTTCTGGGGCGGGAACTGGATGGTAGCGTCACCTGAGTGTACGCCGGCGAACTCAATATGCTCACTGATAGCGTAAGCTATGATCTCACCGTCCTTGGCTACGGCATCCATCTCAACCTCCTTGGCGTTCTCGATGAAGCGGCTTACTACAACCGGGTGCTCCTTTGATACCTCGGCTGCAAGCTGCAGGAATCTCTCCAGCTCCTCCTGGTTGCTGCACACGTTCATGGCAGCACCTGAGAGCACGTATGAGGGACGAACCAGCACGGGGAATCCGACCTTGTCAATGAACTTGCCTATCTCCTTCATAGAGGTAAGCTCGCTCCATTCAGGCTGGTCAACACCTATGCGGTCAAGCATGGCTGAGAATTTCTCACGGTCCTCAGCGTTATCGATATCCTTGGCGCTGGTACCCAGGATAGGTACGTTCATGGCATCGAGCTTCATGGCCAGGTTGTTAGGAATCTGACCGCCGGTCGATACAATCACACCGTAAGGATTCTCCAGTTCAATCACGTCCATAACGCGCTCGAATGTGAGCTCGTCAAAGAACAGACGGTCTGTTACATCGTAGTCGGTACTTACGGTCTCAGGGTTGCAGTTGATCACGATGTTGCGGTAACCCTCCTTGCGGACGGTGTTCAGAGCCTGAACGCCGCACCAGTCAAACTCAACCGATGAACCGATACGGTAAGCACCCGAACCGATTACTATGATAGACTTCTTGTCATCAAAGAACGGTATGTCATGAGCGCAGCCGTTATATGTCATGTAGAGGTAGTTGGCCTGAGCCTGATACTCACCTCCCAGTGTATCGATCTGCTTTACATAAGGAACGATACCCAGTCCCTTACGCTTGTTGCGTACAGAGAGCAGACCGGCCTGTGAGCCCTGCTTTTTCTCCTCTCCGATGGCACGTGCAATCTGGAAGTCTGAGAATCCCATCTTCTTGGCCTTGCGCAGGAGCTCTTCGCTCAGGGCGTCAATACCCTTGACCTTATGCAGTTCCTTTGATACATCGTATATACCCTTAAGACGGTTCAGGAACCACTTGTCAATCTTGGTGAGCTCCCAGATGCGGTCGATGGTATAACCCTCGGCAAATGCCTGACTTATGGCAAACAGACGCTTGTCGGTAGGCTCCTTGAGTGCCTTGTCCAGATCGGCGAACTTGATGCTCTTGTTCTCAACGAATCCGTGCATGCCCTGACCGATCATACGGATACCCTTCTGGATAACCTCCTCGAAGCTGCGGCCGATTGACATAACCTCACCGACTGACTTCATTGATGAACCGATCTCACGGTCTACACCATGGAACTTGCTCAGATCCCAACGGGGAATCTTGCAGACTACATAGTCAACTGAGGGCTCAAAGAAGTCTGTTGTGGTCTTGGTGATGGAGTTCTTAAGCTCGTACAGGTTGTAACCCAGACCCAGCTTACAAGCCACGAATGCAAGAGGATAACCTGTTGCCTTTGATGCCAGGGCCGATGAGCGGCTCAGACGGGCATTAACCTCAATTACGCGGTACTCCTCTGACTGCGGGTCAAAGGCAAACTGGATGTTGCACTCACCTACTATACCAATGTGACGTGCTATGCGGATGGTCAGCTCCTCGAGCTTGTGAACCTCATGATTGGTCAGTGTCTGTGTAGGAGCGACTACGATACTCTCACCGGTGTGGATGCCCAGCGGGTCAAAGTTCTCCATCGAGCAGACGATGATTGAGTTGCCGCTCTTATCGTTCACGCACTCGAACTCAATCTCCTTCCAACCCTTGAGTGATTTCTCAACCAGGATCTGCGGTGAGAATGAGAATGACTTCTCGGCCAGCTTGTTCAGTTCCTCCTCATTGTCGCAGAAACCTGAACCCAGACCGCCCAGAGCATAAGCTGAACGGATGATAACCGGGTAACCCAGCTCACGTGCAGCCGCACGTGCATCATCCATGGTCTCTACAGCATGGCTCTTGATGGTCTGTACGCCTATCTCATCCAGACGCTTTATGAAGAGGTCACGGTCCTCAGTGTCCATGATGGCCTTAACCTGAGTACCAAGTACCTTTACCTTATATTTTTCCAGAACGCCGTTCTGCTCCAGGGCGACACCGCAGTTAAGTGCGGTCTGGCCACCGAAAGCGAGCAGGATTGCATCGGGACGCTCCTTAGCGATAACCTTCTCTACAAAGAACGGGGTTACGGGGTAGAAATATACCCTGTCGGCAACACCCTCACTGGTCTGTACGGTTGCGATGTTAGGGTTGATCAGAATGGTCTCACAATTCTCCTCCTTGAGGGCCTTGAGGGCCTGGGATCCGGAGTAATCGAACTCACCTGCTTCACCAATCTTGAGTGCGCCTGAACCGAGCAGAAGCACTTTCTTATATTTTTTCAATGCCATATCCGAAGGGGTGTTTAGAGTTTTGAAACAAAATCATCATAAATGAACTCAGCATCAGTGCGGACCTGATCAGACTCTGAGTGGAACATAACGCCTACCCAGGGCTTGCGGGTGTTGTAGATACCCTCAACGGAACCGTCGTTCAGGTTCTTGAGGTAAACCTTCCACTGACCTACTACAGAATCCTCACGCAGTGCGTAGTTGTGGTTCTGAGTGGTGATGTAGCAGCGGTCTGTGCCGACCAGGATAACCGGCTGGTTCTGGCTGTGATGACCGAACTTGAGCTTGTATGTATCCATACCGCCGGCAAGACCGAGCAGCAGGCAACCCATACCTATACCAAGGATAGGTTTGTCGCTCTTAGCCATGAATTTCTGCAGGCGTGTAACCACCTCACTGCAGTAGCTGGGGTTACCGGGACCATCGGATATTACCAGGCCGTCAAACTCCATCTTGCTGTAGTCGTAGTTCCAAGGTACACGTACAACCTCAAGATCCTCATTGATAAGACAGCGTACCACGCCGGCCTTTACGCCGCAGTCTACCAGGACTACCTTCTTTGAAGCACCTGCGTTGTAGGTTACAGGCTCCTTGACCGATACCTCAGGAAGCATATTGGTATATGCGTACTCTGCGGGTTTGGCCTTTCCGTCAAACAGGATCTTGGCGGTCATGCTGCCGTGATTGCGGATGTGCTTGGTGATCTCACGGGTGTCAACGCCCTCAATACCAACCACCTTCTCGCGCTTCATCCAATCGTCAAGTGACTCCTTAGCGTTCCAGTGACTGTAGAAATCACTCTTGTCGCTAACAATCAGGGCACGTGCCTGTGCGTGCTCACTCTCAGCGTTTGTAGGCAGTCCGAACTCGTCAGCCGTCATGGGCTGAATACCATAGTTACCAATGACCGGATAGGTCATAACAATGAGCTGGCCGCGTGATGCGGGCTCAGTCAGCAATTCCGGATAACCGGCCATAGCGGTGTTGAACACAAGCTCTCCGCTTACCGGATGCTCGTATCCGAATGACTCACCCTTAAAGCAGGTGCCGTCGGCCAAAATCAGTGATACTGTCATTATCTGTTATATTTGTTGTATTGAATGTCCTTACCGTAAGAGACAAAAAAAAAGGAGAAATGTATTAAACAATTCCCCCTTTCATGAAACAATCCGACTAAAAACATTAATGCCGCCGGTATGTTTACACTTAGGTGAACTGCCAATATTTTCTCTCTTTCCGAACATGGCGCAAAGGTACTGCTTTTCCCGCAATCAAAAGCCCAGGAAAAGACAAGTTTTCAACAAAAAAGTGTGTTAAAATTTATTACCCTGTGCCAGAGCTATTTACAAGCCGTTTTCCTAAACCTTCTCCTCACCGATCATGATGAAACGGTAGAGGTTGCAACCTATAAAGTTGCCTATAACCAGACAGATATAGAGCGTTATCACGCTCCACAGGTTCTCTGCCAGGAATGAGAAAGGAACAGTCAGATAGTAGAATGCGTCGGCTATACAGTGCGGGAATCCGCAAAGGATAAACATGGGCACTGCGAACAGAAGCGGAAGCCACTGGTTACGGCGTGCAAAAGTAACTGCTGTAGTCATGAGGAATCCGCAACCTATAGCCAGAAGGCCGGCACGGACCGGACCGATATTGAGTCTGCCCTCAAGAATCTTCTGGGC
>JBGURN010000165.1:0-1751 GCA_045131955.1 Bacteroidaceae bacterium | reverse complement strand
ACTACCCCGCATTATTGCCCTGCTCAGGGCTGGTGCTGGAGAAAGGATTCGGACCTTTGACCTGCGGATTATCGATCCGCTGCTCTGCCAACTGAGCTACTCCAACAAAAATGGTGACCCCTGTGGGACTCGAACCCAACACCTCCGGCTTGAGAGGCCGACGTCTTCTCCAGTTTGACTAAGGGGCCAGATGGCACCGGATCATGGACTTGAACCACGACTTCCCGGGTCAGAGCCGGGTGCGCTGCCGCTTACACCAATCCGGTATCTGGTGCGCATGGTGAGACTTGAACTCACATACCCTTTCGGGCCTCAGGTCCTGAACCTGATGCGTCTGCCATTCCGCCACACGCGCATGGTGCCTGCGAAGGGAGTTGAACCCTTAATCCATGAAGGCATCCGGGCTTAAACCGGATGTGTATCCCTATTCCACCACGCAGGCAAAAGATGGTGACCCCTGCGGGACTCGAACCCAGCGTTTCCGGCTTGAAAGGCCGGCGTCTTCTCCTTCTTGACCAAGGGGCCTTATGTCCGCCCGAGTGACCGGGCGGATTGTTTATGCGCTTACCCGGAGACGAAAGTCATCCTTGTAAACGAGGATTGCGTCTACAGTCACACCGAATACCGCTGCGAGAACGACGATGTTGTCCAGCGCAGGCATGGCATCTCCTCGCTGCCACTTGTAGATGGCCTGCGGGGTGCTGAATCCGAAAATTGCCTGCAGATCGCGGACAGTGAGGCCTGCGTTTATCCGAAGACGGGTGATATTCACTCCGGTAGCGGTCATATCTATGACCGGTATGTTGTTCATCTTAGTTTCACTCCTGTTCCGGCTGTCCCTGAGTCGGAACAGATGTTCGGCTCAGCCAGCCTTAAACGAAATACTATTGTTCAGCACTATCACCTCGGTCGGCATACAAAAAAGCCGCTCGCCTCATACAAGGCAAGCGGCCTGAAGAAACTGATTCTGAAAATCGGTTACGAGTTCATGCTGCCGTTATACTTTGCCTTATATGAGCGCACACTGACATAGCCCAGGTAATAAATACTGGACTGGCATAGTTCCTGCTCTTTAAGCGACAAAGTAAACCTAAACGAAAGCATGATACTCTCCTTTCAGGGCATGGCCCGATTTCTGCGGCTACTATAGCACACGGTGTGTGCTTTGTAAATAAACCTGTGGTATAAAACCCGGCGTGTTACGATACTGTAATCTAATATGGTGGAGGTCCTCAAAACGAGGCAGTGAAATCTGTGATACCGTTGCTGCCTCGCTTTTCCTGTGAATGCTGTTAGTCACTGAGCATGGAAAGAGCCTCGACAATCTGCCGCTTATGTGACATTGATGGGTGGACGTAAAGGTCCAGGGTTGTCCTCACGTTCTTGTGGCCCAAGATTTCACTGACCGCTTTGGCATCATATCCTTTCTCGATTGCACGGGTCGCAAATGTATGCCGGAGGGCGTGGAAAGTATGTTGCTGAAGACCATGTCTGCTCAAATACGCGTAGTAGCCTGCTTCTAGTGTTCTGGGTTCCATTGGTTTTGTGCTGCTTGAAGTCAAGATAAACGCATCACTTTTCTGTGAATCTCCAAGGTGTTCCAAAAGGTCGAGCATTTCCTTCGCAATCGGGATCATTCTGGAAGCACTGTCCGTTTTCGGCGTCTGCACAGTCAGCTGCGATTTCCCATCCTTTTTTATGCGTATGACTGTGCGATTAACTGAGAGTGTACGTTCTTCAGAATCAATATC
>JBGURN010000164.1:0-1504 GCA_045131955.1 Bacteroidaceae bacterium | reverse complement strand
ACGACCTTTCAAAGCAGGCTGTCGCTTATCGTGAGGTATCCCTCATCCTGAGGCGTCCTTCAGGCCGCGAGGCTTATCCGGGCGATGTGTTCTACCTTCACTCAAGGCTTCTTGAAAGGGCTGCAAAAATAATTGAGCAGCAGGAGGTTGCAGAGCAGATGAACGATCTTCCCGACTCTCTCAGGGGTAAGGTCAAGGCCGGTGGTTCGCTTACCGCCCTTCCTATCATCGAGACCCAGGCCGGAGACGTATCGGCATACATTCCCACCAACGTAATTTCCATTACCGACGGTCAGATATATCTGGAGAGCGCCCTGTTCAACCAGGGTATGAGGCCTGCCATCAACGTAGGTATCTCCGTTTCCCGTGTGGGTGGTAGCGCCCAGGTCAAGAGTATGAAGAAGGTGGCCGGTACCCTTAAGATCGACCAGGCCCAGTACAACGAGCTGGAGGCCTTCTCCAAGTTCTCTTCCGATATGGACAAGGTTACTGCAATGGCTATCGACAAGGGCCGTAAGAACAACAAGCTGCTTATCCAGCCCCAGTACAGTCCTATGCCGGTAGGGGAGCAGGTTGCTATACTTTACTGCGGCACCAACGCCCTTATGAAGGATATCGCCCTTGAGAATGTACAGGAGTTCCAGGCAGACTTCCTTGACAGGATGCGTTCACTGCACAAGGATGTGCTGGACCAGTTGTCAAAGGGCAAGATTGATGACGATATAATCAAAGTAATCCGCGAAGAGGCAGCATCGGTTGCCGCAAGATTCAGGAACTAACGGCCTATGGCATCGCTCAAGGAAATAAAGGGCAGGATTGCATCCGTAAAGAACACCCTCAAGATAACCTCCGCAATGAAGCTGGTGGCTTCTTCCAAGTTGCGTAAGGCTCAGGGTGCCATTACCGGCATGTTGCCTTACCAGAAGGGTTTGGAGGGAATTCTGAGCGACCTTATGAACGGTGGCAGCGCAGATCCGCGCTATTTTGCTCCCGTTCCCCAGGACAAGCCCCTCAAGGTGGCTGTGGTTTGCTTCTCTTCCAATTCTTCGCTTTGCGGCGCATTCAACTCCAATGTTGTAAGGAAAACCCTTGCTCTGCTGGGGAGCCATGCTGCAGCCGGCAATGAAGTCACGGTTTACCCCGTAGGCAAGAAGATTGCCGATGCCATCGTAAAGGCTGGATATACCCCGGCCGGTGATTATACGGCAATGAGCGCCAAGCCTTCATACGAGCCTGCCGCCGCCCTGGCAGAAGAACTTGTCAAGGGTTACATGGAAGGCCGCTTTGATACTGTAGAGCTGGTTTACAACCACTTCAAGTCTACCGCATCCCAGGTTACCACACAGGAGACCTTCCTGCCCATGCAGGAGTTTTCTGCCGGCCAGGCCGATGTCGACTTTATTATTGAGCCCTCGCGCGAGGAGCAGATAGCCCTTTTGCTGCCCAAGGTGCTCAAGCTTAAGATTTATACCGTGCTGCTTGACAGCGTTGCCGCAGAGCACGC
>JBGURN010000163.1:0-11757 GCA_045131955.1 Bacteroidaceae bacterium | reverse complement strand
TCTTAAGGCGTTGGTAACGTACAAAAATATCGGCAGGAACATATGCACCGGCCAGGTGTCCGATATGAAGCGGACCGTTGGCGTAGGGCAGTGCCGATGTAACCAGAATTCTCTTGTAGTCTTTCATATTGTGTCTCAACTTGTTTCAGACCGCAAAGTTAATAAAAATAGTGACACAATATGATGGCTATTCCTCGTCCTCCTGGGGAAAATAACTTTTCAGGGTGTCAGTATCTTTGCCCTTGGCAGAAGCAGGACTGTCGATTGGGGGATCATCAGTGCAGCAGCGTTAAGCGGAGAGCCCCGGGAGGATCCCGTTAAAAACGGCGCTTCGTTTAACGACCGTTAGGCCCCGTAGGGGACTAAAAGGGAGGCGTTCGACGTTTAGGGTCCGGAGGGGCTCGGAGTAGCTGCGGAACGTTGTCCCCCAATTGACAGTTCTGCGCTGTTTCAGATACTGACACCCTGAAAAGTTATTTTCCCCAGGAGGAACGGTCAAGGCTGCGGTATCCTATGGCCTCGGCTATGTGGTGAGGCTGGATCGTATCTGAGCGGTCCATATCGGCTATGGTGCGAGCTACTTTGAGGATGCGGTCATAGGCTCTGGCTGAGAGGTTGAGGCGGTTCATGGCAGCGCCAAGCATGCTGATTGCGGCAGGCTCGGCGGCCGCATACCTGCCCAACAGGCGTGAATCCATCTGCGCGTTGCAATAAATGCCCTTTTCACCGCTGAATCTCTCGGCCTGGACTTTTCGGACTTCAATCACCCTCTGCCGGATACTTGAGCTCCTTTCACCTTTCACTCCCGATGACATGTCATCGAACCCCACAGGCTGAATCTCGCACTGTATGTCAAAGCGGTCCATGAGTGGACCCGACACTCTGCCCAAATAACGCTCAATGGTTGTGGGCGTACAGTGACACTCCTTGGTGGGGTGGTTGTAATAACCGCAGGGACAGGGGTTCATGGAGGCTACGAGCATGAATGATGCGGGATACTCAACCCTGTATTTGGCTCTGGATATTACAATGGTCCTGTCTTCAAGAGGCTGACGCAGCACCTCAAGCGCCGATCTTGAGAATTCCGGCAATTCATCGAGGTATAGCACTCCGTTATGAGCCAGTGATATCTCGCCGGGCTGGGCGTTGGCACCTCCTCCTGTAAGCGCCACGTTGCTTATGGTGTGATGGGGATGACGGAAGGGTCGGGTAGTAATGAGTGCGGCTCCGTTACTGGTGAATCCGGCTACGGAATGGATGCGTGTGGTCTCTATGCTCTCGTCCTCGGTCAGAGGAGGCAGTATTGAGGGCAGGGCTCTGGCCATCATGGACTTGCCGCTTCCCGGCGGGCCTATCATGATGAGGTTATGGCCTCCGCTTGCTGCCACCTCAAGGGCCCGCTTTACTGCAATTTGTCCCTTTACATCGGCAAAATCGGCATGGTAGGAATGGTCATCGGCTGACTGGAATGTGTTGTCCCTATTCATGGGTTCCGTATGGCCCGGTTCGTCATTGAGGATATCCGCTACCTCCCTCAGGTTCTGAGCTCCATAGACCTTGAGGTCATCAATCACAGCTGCCTCCGGGGCGTTCTGTATGGGCAGAATAATACCTTTGAATCCTTCGGAGCGTGCCTTGATGGCCATGGACAGCGCTCCTTTGATTGGTTGCAGCGTCCCGTCCAGTCCCATCTCACCCATTATGACATACTCGCCCAGATGATCCGTACTGATTTCATCGGTCGATGCCATTATCCCGACGGCAAGCGGCAGGTCATAGGCCGAGCCCTCCTTGCGTATGTCGGCAGGAGCCATGTTGATTATGAGCTGACAGGAGGGGAATTTGAATCCGTTTACGTGTAAAGCTGAGAAGATACGTTCATGACTCTCCTTGACTGCATTGTCAGGCAATCCTACAAGAAAGAATCTGATACCGCGTGAAGTACTGACCTCGATGGTCACGATGTAGGCGTCTATCCCTTGGACAGCAGCGCCCGAAACTCTGATAAGCATGGTTAGATTTTTTATTGGTAGTGTAATTCATGTTTCTGCAAATATATGTGTTTTTATCGACGTCTTGATCCTGACTGCCAGTTATTTGACGATCGGTCGTGTTGTGGCAGCGTCTTGTCCATCTGGGCGTCCATCTCCTCTATCGAGGTAGTCCTGTGGTAAACCTTCCTGGCACTGGAGAACAGTATGTAACATGGTATGTCTATGGTGGCAGAGCTGCGTATAAGCCTGCTCTCCCATCCGTCAAAGTCTATATATGAATCCCAACTCAGGGTGTCCTTTTCAATTGCCTGTTTCCAACTCTGCTTGTTCACATCGATGGAGACATCGGCCAGGCTCAGATGGCGGAGCTTGTATTTCTCCTTGAGGGACTCCATCTCCTTTCTTGCTCTGAGACCCTCCTCTCCGGTCCATGAGGCCCAGACGCATACAAGCAGATAGTTGGACTCACCTCCTATGTCGGCAAACTGCTTCTTGGTAAAGGTTGAATCCCACAGTGTGAGAGTGCTTATATAAGCGTTGCTTGGCAGTTCACCGGGGAATTCGGATTTGAGTGCGGTGAGGTAGGGGGCGTCCTGCATGTTACCGCTCATGCGTTTTATCAGTTTGTTGATCTCATCCTGGCTGGCGTGATGCCTGAGCACCATCCTCTCGTATATAAGATAAGGAGTGACCTCGGAGAACGGATCGCGTGTTATGAAGGAGTCAATCCTGGCCATGGTCTGCTGTCGGGTGGAGTCGGCAAGCGACGCAAGGTTGAATGAGCGGTAGGCATCGTTGCAGGGTCCTCCGGTAACACTTATGAGTTCCGGAGCCTGAGGGACGGTCATCATGGATTCCACATCCTTCTCGGCAAATACCGGATAGAGACGGCCGTCAGGCAGCACCATAATCAGTGTGGTTACGGTGTCGGGGCGGTACTTCCACTCGAAAGCTCCCTCACGGCATACTATCGTATCGACCTCCTGGAAACGGGAGTCGAGACCCACTACCAGGATGGTGTCGGTCTCGTCCTGGACAGTTCCGCTCAATATGAACAATCCCTTCTCCCTGCCGCATGATACGGACAGAAGCAGTAAAAGGAGTGTCAATATGACCGGAACTCTCGATTTCATCGGACTGAATGGTTTATTTGGCGGCGCGCTTACGCTCCAGCTCGTTGAGTATGATCTTACGCATACGCATGCTCTTGGGGGTAACCTCTACGTACTCGTCGTTCTTGATATACTCGAGAGCCTCCTCAAGAGAGAATACTACGGGAGGTGCTATGTGTGCCTTCTCGTCGGCACCGCTGGCACGCATGTTGGTAAGCTGCTTGCTCTTGGTTACGTTGATTACCAGATCCTTCTCATGGACGTGCTCGCCCACTACCTGGCCTGCATATACCTGATCCTGCGGGTTTACAAAGAACTTGCCGCGGTCCTGCAGCTTGTCCAGCGCATAAGCGAATACGGTACCTGTCTCCATAGCGACCATGGATCCGTTTGAACGGCGCTCTATGTCACCCTTGTAAGGCTGATACTCCTTGAAACGGTGTGCCATGACTGCCTCACCCTGTGATGCGGTGAGTACGTTGGTACGGAGTCCGATGATACCGCGTGAGGGGATATCGAACACAATTACCACACGGTCACCCTGGGTATCCATCGATGTCATCTCACCCTTACGCTTGGTGGCCAGGTCAATCATCTTGCTTGAGAACTCCTCAGGAACGCTGATGGTCAGCTCCTCGATAGGCTCGCATGTCTTGCCGTCTATCTCCTTCATGATTACCTGAGGCTGGCCTACCTGGAGTTCGTATCCCTCACGGCGCATGGTCTCTATAAGAATAGAAAGGTGCAGAACGCCACGGCCCGATACAATCCACTTGCCATCCTCCTCGGTACGGCGTACGCGGAGTGCCAGGTTCTTGTCAAGCTCCAGGTTCAGACGATCCTGGATATGACGTGATGTCACATATTTGCCCTCCTTGCCAAAGAAAGGAGAGTCGTTGATGCTGAACAGCATGCTCATGGTAGGCTCGTCAATGGCGATAGGAGGCAGAGGATCGGGATTCTCGGCATCACATACGGTATCACCTATCTCGAACTTGTCAAGACCTACTATGGCGCATATGTCGCCGGCCTCAACGGTGGAAACGCGCTTGCGGCCCATGCCCTCGAATGTATGGAGTTCCTTGATCTTGACCTTCTCCTTGCTGCCGTCGCGGTGAGCGAGTGTGCAGGTCATACCTTCGTTAAGGGTTCCGCGGTTTACACGACCCACGGCAATACGACCGGTATATGATGAGTAGTCAAGAGAGGTTATAAGCATCTGGAGTGTTCCCTCCTCCTGCTTGGGGGCGGGTATGTATTTTACGATGGCATCGAGAAGCGGGAGTATATTGTCGGTGGGCTGCTTCCAGTCGGTGCTCATCCAGTTCTGCTTGGCTGAACCGTAGAGTACGGGGAAGTCGAGCTGCTCCTCGGTGGCATCGAGAGCGAACATAAGGTCAAATACCATCTCGTATACCTCCTCGGGACGGCAGTTGGGCTTATCGACCTTGTTTACTACAACAATGGGCTTAAGTCCGATCTGGAGAGCCTTCTGGAGTACGAAACGTGTCTGAGGCATGGGGCCTTCAAAGGCATCGACAAGGAGAATGCATCCGTCGGCCATGTTGAGCACACGCTCAACCTCACCTCCAAAGTCGGAGTGACCCGGAGTGTCAATGATATTGATTTTGGTATCCTTATATGTAATGGATACGTTCTTTGAGAGAATGGTTATACCGCGCTCACGCTCAAGGTCATTGTTGTCGAGCATGAGTTCTCCTTTGGCCTGGTTGTCGCGGAACAGATTTCCTGCGAGCATCATCTTGTCGACCAGTGTTGTCTTACCATGGTCTACATGCGCAATAATAGCGATGTTCCTTATATTCATATATTTCCTTTTATTAAGCGGGTGCAAAGTTACGGGAAAAATGTTAGATTTTTCATTGTGTATTAAAAAAGAAGATATAACTTTGCGCCCGCTAAACGAGTTTTCACATTATTTTTAAGAAAATGTATTTAGACAAAGAGAAAAAACAAGAGATCTTTGGACAATACGGAAAGTCCAACACGGATACTGGCTCACCTGAAGCCCAGATAGCCTTGTTCTCATACCGTATTTCCCATTTGACGGAACATCTTAAGGAGAACCGTAAGGATTATAGCACTGAAAGGGCACTGACCCAGCTGGTAGGTAAGCGTCGTAGACTGCTCAACTACCTCAAGGAGAGAGACATCGAGCGCTACCGCGCTATCGTTAAGGCTCTCGGTCTGCGTAAGTAAGGCTAGGTGATGAAAAAGAGGGGTTGACTCAGGGAGTCAACCCCTCTTTTTTATTACCTTTGCGGTCACAAATTATTAAGTATGAACGAACTTTATTCAAATCTGCCGTACAAGGTAGCAGATATCAAGTTAGCTGATTTTGGCCGTAAGGAGATAGAGATGGCCGAGAAGGAGATGCCGGGTCTGATGGCTCTCCGTGACAAGTACCGTGATTCCAAACCCCTCAAGGGTGCCCGTATTATGGGCTCACTGCACATGACAATACAGACTGCAGTACTTATTGAAACACTTCACGAGCTGGGCGCTCAGATTCGCTGGTGCTCATGCAACATATATTCCACCCAAGATCATGCGGCCGCAGCAATTGCAGCTGCCGGCAGTGCCGCAGTGTTTGCCTGGAAGGGTGAGACCGCCCAGGAATACTGGTGGTGCACACTCCAGGCCATGAACTTCCCGGAGGGAGGTCCCAACATGATCGTCGATGACGGCGGTGACGCAACCCTGATGATACATCTGGGCGTAAAGGGAGAGAAAGATCCCAAGGCTCTGGACTACCAGGCTGAATCGGCCGATGAGACTGAACTCCTCAAGGCCCTCAAGGAGGTTGCCAAGGTCAAGGGCGGAAGTTATTGGCAGAATATAGCCGCCAATATAAAGGGTGTAAGTGAGGAGACTACAACCGGTGTACACCGTCTCTACCGTATGCAGCAGAACGGTGAGTTGCTGTTCCCCGCATTCAACGTAAACGATTCCGTTACCAAGAGCAAGTTCGACAACCTGTACGGTTGCCGTGAGTCACTGGCCGATGGTATCAAGCGTGCCACCGATGTCATGATTGCCGGTAAGGTATGCGTGGTTTGCGGTTACGGTGAGGTAGGTAAGGGCTGCGCCCAGAGCATGCGTTCTTACGGAGCCCGCGTGTTGGTTACAGAGATCGACCCCATCTGCGCGCTTCAGGCTGCCATGGAAGGCTATGAGGTAGTAACCATGGAGGAGGCTGCACCTCTGGGTAACATATTCGTGACCACTACAGGTAACATCGATGTCATAACCACAGAGCACATGAAGGTCATGCCCGATCAGGCCATCGTCTGCAACATCGGTCACTTTGACAGCGAGATACAGGTTGACAAACTCAAGAAGATTCCCGGAATCAAGTGCCAGAACGTCAAGCCTCAGGTGGACCGTTACTTCTTTGAGGACGGTCACAGCATAATCCTTCTGGCCGACGGCCGTCTCGTAAACCTTGGCTGCGCAACCGGTCACCCCAGCTTTGTCATGAGCAACAGCTTCACCAACCAGACCCTGGCTCAGATAGAGCTCTTTAACAAGCAGTATCCGGTCGATGTATACCGTCTGCCCAAGCATCTTGACGAGGAGGTTGCACGTCTGCACCTGGAGCGCATCGGAGTTCACCTGTCCAAGCTCACCCAGGCTCAGGCTGATTATCTGGGCGTTCCTGTAGAGGGTCCCTATAAAGCTGAACATTATCGATATTAATTGAGAATTGAAAATTGAGAATTGAGAATTGATGGAACGTAAGACTGTCGTGGTTTATGGAGCATCAAGCGCGGAGGCTGAGAAGGTCTTCGTGGATGCGGCATATGAGTTAGGCGGACTGATAGCAAAAACCGGCAAACGTCTTGTGTCAGGAGCCGGCAGCACAGGCCTTATGGCTGCTGTCGAGAACGGGGCTCTTGATGCCGGCGGAGTATCCATCGGTATCATTCCCCAGTTTATGGTCGATAACGGCTGGCTGCATCAGGGCCTGACCGAGACCATAATTACCCCCTCCATGCATGAGCGCAAGAACCGCATGGCACAGATGGCCGATGCCGTCGTTGCCCTGCCGGGAGGAACCGGAACTTTTGAGGAACTGTTTGAAATCATTACCTGGAAGATGCTCGGTCTGTTTGTCAAACCGATCATATTCCTCAATACAGACCACTATTATGACCCCCTGCTTGAGATGCTGGACCGTACCGCGGAGCGTCATTTCATGAATCCCGTGTTCAAGAAGCTGTGGGCTGTGGCCCAAACCCCCGAGGAGGCTATTGAACTTGTTGATACTCTATCGGATTGGACTGATACTACCACCAAAATCAATACAGACAGAAAATGAGATTTATCCCGCTAATAGACTTGACGACCTCTTATCATCTCAATGATTGGTTCCTGTCGGCAATGATACTTACGTTGTTGCTCATGCTCATCTCGATGGGTCCCTACAGATATGAGTATGTAAGGTCTTTTCTTTCGATGTTCAGGTTCAAGAGTCCTGACGGTGATGTGAGCTACCCTCTTCTCTCCACAGCGGAGAATATCGTTGTCTTTCTGCTTTCCAGCATAAGCATAGCCATATCGGTGGGAATCTACTCCCATGACATTATGGAGGAGGGATTCTCGCAGATTGTTTTCCTGTTATGGTATTCTTTCGGTGTGGTCGCATGCCTTGTCGTAAAGCTTATCCTTTACACCGTAACTAACAAGATTCTCTACAAAAGACAGATAATTGCACTTAAACCGAGCCGTTGGAACTGTTTCTTCGTAATGTCCTATTCGGTAGCCGGTTTGCTTATCCTGATCTTTTCAATAATCGTGGTTTTTCTTGATATTCATCTTCTGGTTTTGCTCATTTTTGCATATCTGATGCGTGCTTTGGTCATCATCGGCAGAATTTTCAAGATAAAAACCACCTTATTTAAGAATCGGCGTTCAAATTCGGGATTTATTATGTACCTTTGTGCGTTCGAATTAGCGCCTATTCTTATAGAGTTTATGCTAACGAGCAGATTATTTGGTCTAATTTAAACCGTACAGCCTTGAAAGTTAAGAAGGTTCTCATATCTCAGCCGCAGCCTACAACAGGCAAGTCTCCCTATTTTGATCTGGCTGATAAGTATGGCGTAGAGTTCGTGTTCAAACCTTTCATCCGCGTTGACCCGCTCAGCGCCAAGGAGTTCAGACAGCAGCATGTAAACATACTTGACCATACCGCTGTAGTATTCACTTCACGTCATGCCGTGGATCACTTCTTCCAGCTTTGTGCCGAAATGAGGGTCAATATACCTGAGGACATGAAGTATTTCTGCATCACCGAGACAGTGTCTCTCTATATCCAGAAATATGTGCAGTACCGCAAGCGTAAGGTGTTCTTCGGTACAACAGGTAAGGTAGACAGCCTTATGACTCCTATCCTCAAGCATAAGACAGAGAAGTATTTCATTCCTATGTCAAATGTTCACACCGGTGAGCTCAAGGCTCTTCTGGATGCAAACAAGATAGCACATACCGAGGCAGTGATGTACCGCACCGTAAGCAATGAGTTCGCAGCAGGTGAGCTCGATGATTACGATATGCTGGTATTTTTCAGCCCCGCAGGAATTGAGTCTCTCAAGCAGAATGCTCCTGACTTTGTTCAGGGCGAGAAGGTCATCGGCTGTTTTGGTGGTACAACCGCCAAGGCTATACGCGACGCAGGTCTCCGTCTTGATATCGAGGCTCCGGTTCCCGGCATAACCTCCATGTCAGCTGCTATCGATGCCTGGTTCGCAGCCAATCAGAAGAAGTAATTGATATCATATACTGACGGGTTCCTGTCACCGAGTCTATTGGCTTGTGAGGAACCCGTTTTTTTTATGAAAGCATGAAAGCAGGAGTAAATACATTCACCAAACAGGAGCGTCTCTGCAGCGACAGGCTTATAGATCGTCTCTTCAGGGAGGGAAACCGTAAGATAGCGGCTTTTCCCGTACGTTTGGTGTGGCTCCTTCTTGATGATGCCGGTTTTGACGGCGTACAGATACTTATCAGTGCTCCCAAACGCAACTTCCACCATGCTGTGGACCGCAACCGCATCAAAAGGCAGATCCGTGAATTCTACCGTAATAACTCGGCTCCCCTCAAGGAGGCCGTTGCCTCTCGTCATAAGTCACTCGCTCTGGCTTTTCTCTTCAACGATACCGTACTCTGGGATTCCGGAAAGCTTGACGAACGTCTCAAGACTGTCTTTGACAGACTCGTGGCACAGGTTCTGGAAGCCCCGTCGGACCAGGACTCCACTGCCTCGGACAAATGATGAATTTGTTTAGAAAATTCTTAAGTTTCCTGGGCTGGCTGCTGATTCTTCCCATCCGGTTCTACAGGAGGTTCATCTCCCCGCTTACACCTCCGTCATGCAGGTTTACCCCAACCTGTTCGGAATATGCCATACAGGCTATTACCAAACATGGACCCTTTAAGGGGACCTGGCTGGCTGTAAAGCGTATACTGAGGTGTCATCCTTGGGGCGGGTCGGGGTATGACCCGGTTCCGTAATGATTCTTTTTATGGTCGCCAGGATTCTCGATATTCATACTCATTCCCTTCCTCATACGCCTGGAACAGCTTTGGTGTGTATCGGGTGCGGTCCCATTCCCGAACAGGAGGGGCATCTGCTGAGCGCGGGTGTTCATCCTTGGGATATATCGGATTCCTATGAGTCTCAACTGGATGCTGTCGCCCGTCTTGCTGCGAATCCCGGGGTTGTCGCTATAGGCGAATGCGGATTCGACACCCTCAAGGGACCGGATCATGAAATCCAGGAGAAAGTGTTTCTTGAACAGGCCGGGATTTCTCAAGGATACAACAAGCCGATGATCCTTCATGTTGTAAAGGATTTTGACAGCGTTATAAGGATCCGTAAACAACTTAAGCCTACCTGCGAATGGATTATTCACGGATTCCGCGGCGGTGTGTCCCAAATGGAACAACTCTTCAGGGCGGGGTTACTGGTCTCTTTTGGTATGAGGCACAATGTACAGGCGTTGCGTGTAGTTCCTGATGACAGGCTCTTTCTTGAGACCGACGGCAAGTGCGGCATAGATGAAGTCATACGGGCTGCGGCTGAGGTGAGGGGAGAGACCCCTGACCGGATAGAGAGCATAGTGGCCGCCAACAACCTCCGGCTACTTTGCAAATGACTTTATTTGAGTACTCTAAACTTGCATCATTCGGCAAAGAATAGTACATTTGCAAACCTTTTTTGGAAAATCTAAAATCATAGATAATGACTAATTTTGTTGAAGAACTTACATGGAGAGGCATGATCCATCAGATGATGCCCGGCACCGACGAACTCCTCAGCAAGGAACAGGTTACGGCGTATGTCGGTTTTGATCCGACAGCTGATTCTCTCCACATCGGACATTTGTGCAGCATAATGATTCTCCGTCATTTCCAGCGTTGCGGACATAAGCCTCTGGCTCTGATAGGTGGTGCGACCGGAATGATAGGTGATCCCAGTGGTAAATCACAGGAGCGCAATCTCTTGAACGAGGAGACCCTCAAGCATAATGTAGAGTGCATCCGTAAGCAGCTTGCCAAGTTCCTGGATTTTGACAGTGACGCTCCCAACAAAGCCGAGCTTGTAAATAATTATGACTGGCTCAAGAATGTAACATTCCTTGATTTCTCACGTGATATTGGTAAGCACATCACCGTGAACTACATGATGGCCAAGGATTCTGTCAAGAAGCGTCTCAACGGTGAGGCCCGTGACGGTCTTTCATTCACAGAGTTCACATACCAGCTGCTTCAGGGTTACGATTTCCTCTATCTGAACGAGCATAAGAACTGCAAGCTCCAGATGGGTGGTGCAGACCAGTGGGGTAACATCACTACCGGCTCTGAGCTTATACGCCGTATCAACGGTTCTGAATGCTTTGCCCTTACATGCCCGCTCATAACCAAGTCCGACGGAACCAAGTTCGGTAAGACCGAGGGCGGCAACGTATGGCTAAACCCCGAGTATACATCACCCTACAAGTTCTACCAGTTCTGGTTGAATGTAAGTGATGAGGATGCCAAGCGTTACATCAAGATATTCACGAACATAGAGAAGGAAGAGTGCGAGGCTCTCATAGCTGAGCATGATGCCGCTCCCCATCTGCGTCTGGTTCAGAAGCGTCTTGCCAAGGATGTTACCTGCATGGTTCACAGTGAGGCCGATTACAAGGCTGCTGCCGAGGCATCGGAGATCCTGTTCGGAAACTCAGGCTCAGGTGACCTCAGGAATATTGACGAGTCAATGCTGCTGTCCGTATTCGAGGGCGTTCCCCAGTTCCGTTTCAGCCGTCAGATCCTGAGCGAGAACGTAAAGGCATCGGATTTCCTCACAGACAACTGCCCGGTATTCTTCTCCAAGAGTGAAGCCCGCAAGATGATGCAGGGTGGCGGCGTTTCCATCAACAAGGAAAAACTATACGACCACTCACGTGTCATCACAGAGGCTGATCTGGTTGATGACCGATACATAGTTCTCCAGAGAGGAAAGAAGAACTATTATCTGCTGATTGCCGAATAAGGATTAATATCTATATTTGCACACCCCTTGGGGGATATAAGGCGATTGTCGTATGGTGTAATGGTAGCACAACAGGTTTTGGTTCTGT
>JBGURN010000162.1:0-1584 GCA_045131955.1 Bacteroidaceae bacterium | reverse complement strand
AGGATGACTTCACTAATGAGGTTGTGGGCGAATTCCCTTCCAAGTGGGATTTGCTGGACGGCGGTGCCGAGGTCAAGACCCTGGGCGGGATCAAGGCTGTAGAGATTACCAACAACGGCGTAATCACGCCGTTGATCAAGGAACAGGGAGCCTATCTGCCTGAAGAATTCACCATAGAGTATGATTTCTATTACTGGGAAAGCAAGGATGACGTGGGCTTGAATGACCTGAAACTCTGTCTGGCCGATAATACGGACCGTTCAGAATGGAGCGGTTATTATGGCGGAGGCGTCGCTTTTGTATTGGTACATGGCGTGTGCGCTGAGGCGAGCCATCATGCCAATTATAATAATGACTCGGGCACCGCGGATACCAGGGAAGTGGGCTTTGAATACCAATTCAAGCAGGGCTGGCACCATGTGGCGCTTTCGTTCAACAAGCGCGCGCTGAAGGTTTACTTTGACGGCAACCGGGTGATCAACCTGCCCAAGGTCAAGCAGCCTACGTGGATGTCTTTCCAGGTACCTTTCGATTATTCAAACCTGACTTTTATCCGCAATGTTGTGATTGCAAAGGGCGCTGTTGAGTTATATGACAGAAACGAGCAGTCTATGACCGCAGTTGAAAAGGCTATTGCCGAGACCGGAAAGTTCGTAACCAACAACATCCTGTTCGAGACCGGAAAGGCTACTCTGAAGCCGGAATCAATGGAGGAGATCCAGAAGGTTGCGGAGTATATGAAGAAGAATCCTACAGCCCGCTTCGAGGTGCAGGGACACACTGACAACCAGGGCTCTGACGCCGTGAACGATCCTCTGAGCCAGCAGCGTGCGGAGGCCGTTGTTGCGGCGCTTGAGAAGGAAGGCGTAGATCCTTTCAACCTGCGTCCCGTGGGCAAGGGAAGCCACGAGCCTGTCGCTGACAACAGCACCGAGGCAGGCCGCGCGCAGAACCGCCGCGTTGAATTTATCAAACGCTAATATTTATTGCACAGTCTTTGTATTCGGAGCTTCAATTAGAAGTTCCGAATATTTTTTATATTTGCTCCACCAAAAGCAAACAAATCATTTACTATAATAAAATGGATAAACTGAACAAACCCGCAATCCTGGTCGTTGACATGCTCAATGACTTTGTAACTGGATCTCTCGCATGTGACCGTGGCAAGGCTATCGTTCCCGCCACCGCCCGTCTTCTTGACGCTGCCCGTGAAAAGGGCGTTCCCGTTATTTTCTGCAACGACTGCCATCTTCCCGGAATTGACCGTGAACTCATAATCTGGGGAGACCACGCAATCAAAGGCACACCCGGTGCAGAGGTTATCCCTGAGCTCAAGCTCTGCGACAAGGATTACGTTGTTCCCAAGCGCCGTTACAGCGGTTTCTTCCAGACAGACCTTGACATCCTCCTGAAGGAGCTGGGTGTCAAGACAGTGATCATCACTGGCCTGCACACACATATGTGCTGCCGCCACACTTCTGCAGACGCATTCTGCCTGGGATACGACGTCGTGGTCGCCAAGGAAGCCACAGACTCTTTCACTGAGGAGGATTATCTGGGCGGTCTCGCATACTTGAAGATGTG
>JBGURN010000161.1:0-2442 GCA_045131955.1 Bacteroidaceae bacterium | reverse complement strand
ATGGCTTCCTTGGATTTGTTGTAGATCGTGAACTCAGCGCCTGCCAACGTCGCGTCACCCTGTGCGTAGTTTTCGTCCAAATCATTATCGATTTTGGACAATTTCACGCCGCCCCGGATGATAGTGTCATCGCCCTTGATGCTTTCGTTATAGGTCTTTACATGGAGATTGTCAGTCCCATCCTCAGTAATTGTGACCTCTATGATCGCATCATTGACAAGATAGCCTTCAGGTGCCTTGACCTCCTGGATCAGATACGTGCCGAGAGGATAGCATGTTTTTCCGTCCTTGTCCTTGTATAGGGCATCACTTGTGAAGCCTTCTGCAAAAACAGGATTCTGGCCGTCGATCTTTCCATGCTCGTCAGTAACAAAGTACCATGTCCTTACAGGAGAATTTGATGCTTTTCCAGATTTAGCTGCTTTGAGCAGGACTTCCTGATGGATATAGTCGTAATACTCAAACTTATATACAGCTCCCTTAAGAGTCGCATCTCCTTCACCGTGATCATGCGGATATCCCAGCGGATTCTTGGTCAGCAGAAGCTCAACCAGGTCAGTGATCGGCTCGTCCTTTGCAGTGAACGAAGTTGTCTCCTCAGATATGACCTTCACAGTATAAGTTTCAGAATCCTTGGCATATCCCGGAGGTGCATAGGTCTCCTTGACTGTATAAGTGCCCTCCATCAGCTTGACGGTGTTGCTGTTTCCGCTTGCATCTGTATACAGGCGGCCTGCAACGCTGCCGTTCTTGTCATAGACCGTATACTCTGCACCTTCAAGGGAGTAGCAGTTATTGCCTTCCGTAATGGAGGTGCGGTTGCTGAGCTTCTTCATGTTTAGATATCCCGGTGCCTCGAGGTATCCCACTACCATGTCCTGTACTCCATCCATATAGCAGATGAATATCTTGAAGCTTTCAGGGACAGCCTCATCAAAGGCTGCATTGCTGTCATAAAGTGCGTTGGCAAGTGCCTTTGCCCTCGTCCATACATCACCGCAGGCAGAGGCATGTGTCCCGCCCCATGTTGACATGTCATTAGGTCGCCCTGCATATACATAGGCAAGCGCCAGGTGCGCTACACCGTAATCCTTGGCTTCATCGCCGTAGTAGAACTGCTTGATCCCTTCGATGTTCTTCTTGAATCCCGGATATGAAGGTGAGTAGTACACGATATTCCTGAGTGCGTTCCACTTGCCGGTGTCGGTAGCGTCTGTGACTACCTTGTCTACCTGGACTGTCCTGGTCTGATCTCCTGACCATACCGGGGATGATTTATTCGGCTGCACGCAGATGGAAAAGCGGCTTCCGAGATCATCTCCGAGGTCGCATTTGGCTGCGTTACTGTAACCGCCTTCACCAGGACCGTAGTGCAGTTCCTTGTACCAGTGGACCGTGTATTTGCTGCCCACCTTACCGCTGAATGCAGATACGGTCTCTGTCATCACGGCACCGAGGACCATGATGAGCGCAAGCGTTATGGCGAACACTCTTGTGAACGCCTTGAAATACTTGTTTTCTGTCATTGTCTTGTTTCTCCTTTCATCGGTTTTCAGATCATCATGAATGCCAGGATTATCACCGGCAGGCTGATAAGGATCATGACTCCTGTCAGGATCCAGGAGAGTCTGTTTGCAGCTTTCTCGCTCAGATACAGCTGCATCCCGGCATCATCCGTGCAGATGATCACGTCATCATTTGGGTTTTTGTCTTTGTCTTTCGTCATATGGATTCCTTTCCCGCAATTCCGGACATGAAAAAAGGCGCTCAGGTCTTTTCGACTTGAACGCCATATATCAGGATATTGCGATTATTATAAATATATTATTCTTGCATATACATATTCCCACCATTTCTTACTTCTTCGGGTAGTAACCGGTAGTAAGAGAGGTGGGGTTACAGGGGAGGAGACGGGAAAACATACTCCTGATATGACATGCACTATGCCTATCTGACATCATCCCTGTCTCGTTGTCTCTGTCTATGTCTGGCATAGTATTCCATGGCTGCAGCGATATAGTCCTCACGCTTCGATACCGGCAGGTCCGGTGGGAACAGTCTTCTGAAACGTTCGCCGCTGAGCACTATGCGCTCTTTCTGGTTGGGCTTCTCCTCAAGAAGAATAGCTTCTATCACCTCAGGAGTGAGTTTCTTCTCCGCACACATCTGTCTCATTCGTATCGCCTGAGCATGAGATGGGGTGCATTGTTCAGCATCCATACATTCCCAGATGTGTCCCTGCTGGACTCTTGGGATGAACGACAATTCTATCGCCGGACGCATAGCCATCTGTCCCTCATCCACCATATCCAGGATTTCCGGTATAAGTTCAGTGAGACGGATATAACGTTGGATTTGAGATTTGCTATCGCCAACCTCAGTTGCCAAGACATCTCTGCTCTTTTCTCCGAAATTGTGCCCCAGTGGGGCACCTTTTTCCGG
>JBGURN010000160.1:0-1696 GCA_045131955.1 Bacteroidaceae bacterium | reverse complement strand
TATCACGAATATCCAGGCTGGTTCCAGCCCGGCGTTTATGAGCACTTTGGTGGATATGAAGGTGACTCCCCAGATGGCAACCACCAGCAAGGCAATGATGAAGTAAACCAGTTTGTTTGCCGCCATATGGGTATAAAGGTAATACAATTACCGAAATTCTATAAAAAAATTAGTATCTTGCCCATAGAATATCTCTAAACCACAACAATATGTCAAACACTGCTAAGAAACTGGCTTTACTGCTCCTCGCTGCAGGAATGGTACTGCCTCTATGCGCGCAAAACAGGGGAGGGATGGGAGTCCAGGTCAATTCCCCTGTTGTAAATCCGGACAACACCGTCACGTTCAACTACCGTAACGCCAATGCAAAGGACGTAAAGGTAAACGTGCAGTTTGCCGGTACGCACGACATGACCAAGAACGAGAACGGCGTGTGGACCATCACCCTGGGCCCGGCCGCTCCGGACATCTATCCTTACTGCTTCATCGTTGACGGAGTCAATGTCATGGACCCCCTCAACCCTGACTGGTTCCCCAACGAGACCTTCAAGAACTCCCTGGTGGACATCAGGGGAGACAAGCCTCTGGTACACTCAGTACAGAGCGTCCCTCACGGAAGCGTAGACTATGTAAACTACTGGTCCGAGACCCTGGAGACCTGGGGAAGGCTGGTTATCTACACCCCTCCTTTCTATGACCAGAACCAGAGCGAGCGCTATCCCGTATTCTACCTCATCAGCGGTACAACCGACACTGAGGAGACATACCACAAGGTAGGCCGCACCAATTTCATCCTTGACAACCTCATCGCCGCAGGCAAGGCAGTGCCAATGATCGTGGTGATGCCTTACGGAAATCCTTCCAAGTATTTCCCCGCCGGAACCGACCTCAGGGGCAAGGGCGACATGACCACCCACGACTTCATCCACGACATAGTGCCCTACGTTGACGCCAACTACCGCACTTTTGCCGACAGGGACCACCGCGCTGTGGGAGGTTTCTCCCGCGGAGGCAACCAGGCCCTCTCCCACGGACTTCGCCATCTGAGCATGTTCTCCTACTTCTGCTGCTACAGCTCATATACTTCAATGGACCTTCCCGCTGACGACCAGCCTGACATCAACGACCAGATCCATCTGTTCTGGCTTGGCGTAGGTACCGACGACTTCCTCTATGAAGGAGCCAAGCAGTACATGGACTTCCTTGACAGCAAGAAGATCAAGAACATCAAATTCTTCACCAACGACAAGTTCGGCCACACCTGGATGAACGCCAAGTGCTTCCTTGACCAGTCAGTGCCGCTGTTGTTCAAATAATAGGAGGAAAGGAATATGAAAAAGATATTTGCAGCAATACTTGTAGCCCTTGCATGCGTTTGCGCAAGCGCTCAGCAGTATACGATTCCCAGGGAGACAATGGCAAGGATGTTCCCTGCCGGAGTAGTTTCCCCTCAGATCAATGCGGACGGAAGCGTGACCTTCCGCTGCCAGGCCCCCAACGCCACCCAGGTAATGCTCAGCTGCCAGATGCTGGACCGCAACGCTCCAATGGAGAAGGACGAGGCCGGCGTATGGTCAATCACCGTCAAGCCAAAGAGCCCGGACATCTATCCGTACTGCTTCGTCATTGACGGAACCCAGATAGCGGACCCCAACAACCCTGACATCTTCCCTAACGAGGGCTTCAAGAACAGCCT
>JBGURN010000159.1:0-8431 GCA_045131955.1 Bacteroidaceae bacterium | reverse complement strand
TGAAGCGTCCTGTATATCCATAGTGACGGATGGAGCGATATAGCTCACATCACAATAGAAGTCATTGGTCTCACCCTCTTCCAGAATATCAATATTGGCCTGATAAGCCCCGTTGAAAACCAGGAGCTTAGCGTCTATATCTGCATGGAATGATGTTTTCTGCCTGTATTGGCTACGGCTTAAGGCTGTCTTGCAATCGAATGAGACATCTCTTGAAACTATTGAGTTGAAGAGTATCTCATTGATTTCATCTTCGGCATCCTTCAAGGCCTCAAAGTCCAGGACACGGCATTTCACATCCATAAGGTTGCAACGCTCACCCCAAATGCCGTCATAGCTGAATCCTACGCCATAGCTGCGTCTGAAATCCTCTATGGTCATGGCATCCTCTACCGATGCGCGCGTAAAGGGTGACATACCCCCTATGCAGGAATCCGTATTTTCCTCCAAATCATAATCTTTGTGGCAGGATGACAGCACGATGGCTGTCAACGCTGTCACAAGGAGACCCTTGATGATGGCTTTGTTATACGTCATTATCTATGGAGTAAGGTGAACCGTTACTTATTGGTGGATAATGATCCCATATTCTTAAGATTCACGCACAGATTCTGACCTTCATATTTCTGGGTGATGTAACGTTTTATCCTACTGGCAACAGAACGGGGGAAGAGGTTCCATATACCGGTGTACTCAATATTGATAATTGCAGTATTGTCAGTATTCCTGTCGTTGGATGACCTTATTGATTCCATCCACAGTTTTGCGGCTGTCCTCAGGGCTTCGCGGTCCGGCTTGGAACTGTTCATCTGATCCAGGATAGCACTGTAGCTCTTCTGGTCTCCGCCTGATAATGAGCAATAGAAATGAGAGTTTTCCCATATATCCTGGCCTTTCTTGGCATATTCAGCCTCGATATTACCTTCAATCTGTATGGCAGCCAGCATAACCTTGGCAGTCACTTTACCGTTAACCCTGAAGTCATCCTTGACAGAGAGAGAGTCATATTCAATGATGGTGAAGATACTGCCACCTAATGTTGAGCCGACAATCCAGACAGGACCGAAGTCTTCAAGCATATTGTCAATGGCATCATAGAATTCCGTCTCATCGTCCCTGTTTGACATGACGTCGGCCCAGGCTCCCTGGAAACCGAGAGAAAGGACTCTCTTGTACAGGACAGAATCCTTGTACCACCAGTTTCTCTCATTGTCCCAGCTGGAAGCCAAGAGGGCTGCTATGTCGGCAGGAGAGGTTGTGGCTTTGAGGAATTCCAGATCCTGTGATCCTGTGTATGTTGTGATGTTATTTACCTGTTGGCCGGCATTGCGGTAATCAACCTGGATGCCGAGTTTAAACTTGGCGAATTTTACATTGATGGCACATGATACACTCAGAGCATCCAGATTGTTCTCCAGTGTGTCATTCAGGATAACATCGACGTTCATTCCGGGACGTGTTTCCTGTGTGAACAGAGTAGCATAGCCAGGATTCTCAGCCAGTTGTCTCACATTGGTTATGTTGAGTACATAGTTCGGCAAGAAATTGCCGGTTACGGGATCCAGGCCCTTTCCCAGTCCTTTGTCATGCCAGATATCATTGTTACCGGATGATAAATTGGGGACAGACTCTCCTTCTTCAATTCCTACATACTGACGTAATGTAATTGTCTGTGATTTGTTTCCGTTATTGACGGTTATCCTGGCATTTCGTTCATGGATCTGGAATGAAGGATTGAGATAGTCTACATCAACAGTAATCACGGCATTTCCATTGCCGCTGGTCTGGCGGATGTCGCTCCAAATCAGATCGTCAAACTCGTTTTCCGATATGGATGCCGTCCACTCGCCGGAGGCTTCAATAGGAATATCCACACTACCGCCAAGACGGTTGATCGTTACTTCTGTCGCTCCGTTGTTGATGACAAAGTTGAAGTCATCCTTCTTATCGTCTGAACAGGAACAAAAAGAGATTGCTGCGATGGCGGCTGCCACCACGAAAAGGTCCTTTCTCATACTTTATCGGATAAGGTTTTTTTTATTGATTATTCCCAACTGCTGCTGTCTGCCTTGCCCTCGGCATCAAATGTGAAGAGGAACTTTACGATACCGTCGGCGTGACGCTCCTGCCAGATTGAAACCTTGTCACCTTTCATGGGGAGGGTGGTATCAATTCCATTGCTGACAATCTGGCCGACCACCTTGTCATTGGCGCTTACGGCATAACCTCTGTAGCTGTAACCGTAGGCGGCGGTGAACTGCTCAAGGTTCTCAAAGTTCACGCCCTCCTTAGGCTGTATTGTCATGCGTGCTCCCAGAGTTGCGGGGAGATCGGCTTTGACATCCTTGGTCCACTCTTTCGCGGTCATAGGCTCGGTCTTGAGCTGTCCGTCGGCATCATAATACTCTATTGTAACATTGAAGGAGTTGAGAATATCATCGCCGGCTTTAAGGGTGTAGTTCATGACTGCGGCAGCGGGAGTGAGATCCTCGGGTTCAGGCTTAGTTTTGTCCTCTTCGTTGCAAGATGTGAATACTGTTGTCAAAGCGCAGCAGATAATGGCTGCCAGAATGAATTTTTTTTTCATATAAACGGTTTTATTAAATGTTTGGACTATCGTTTGTTTAGGGCGCCACAAAGATATGAAAAAAACTTAAAAATTGTATTGACGTTTTTAAAGGGAAATGGTGCGCGAACCGTCGCTGTTCTCGTTTATGGTCACCTTTTTGGCATCGAGGGGGAGCAGCTCTTCGACCAGCTCGGGCCATTCAATGAAGCAGAGGGCTCCGCTGTAGAAATAGTCCTCATAACCCAGGTCATATACCTCTTCCAGTTTCTTGATGCGGTAAAAGTCAAAGTGGTAGATAAGCTCGGCTGTAATCTCCGATCGGTATTCGTTGATGATGGCAAAGGTGGGGGAATTGACCTCATCCTCAACTCCGAGCAGTTTGCACAGTGCCTTTATGAATGTGGTCTTGCCGGCTCCCATCTTGCCGTAAAATGCAAATACGGTATCATCGCCCATCTGGCCGATAAACTCGCGGGCAGCCTCTTCTATGTGATCAAGGTCTTTTATAGTAATTGTCATTTCTTTTTTGGGTTAAGAGTTATGAAAGGTATGATCATCTCTTCAAGCGATACGCCGCCGTGCTGGAAGGTCTCCTTGTAGAACGATGCGTAGTTGTTGAAGTTATTCTGGTAGACAAAGTAGTCGGCCTCGGTACAGAATATGTATGAGGTACTGACGTTGGGTGAGGGCAGGTGGGCCTTGAGGGGCTCGCTGATCTCATAAACCTCCTTGGGGTTGAATCCGAGGTTCTTGCCCAGCTTATAACGCAGGTTGGTGTTGGTGGTACGGTCACCTGCAATCTTGACTGCATGACTGACCATGATACTGCCGTGGTCGGTGGTAATCATGACCTTATAGCCGGTGGCAGCCATGGAGCGGAACAACTCGCGGACCGATGAGTGGCGGAACCAGGAGAGTATGAGGCTGCGGTAGGCTGCCTCGTCATTGGCCAGCTCACGCATCATACGGGAGTCTGTCTTGGAGTGTGACAGTATGTCGATGAAGTTCACTACCACCACATTGAGGTCGTTCTGCAGCAGGTTGTTGAACTGACCGAGCAGTTTATCGGCCGATGCGGAGTCGTTGACCTTGTTGTATGAGAAGGTGTCCTTACGGCGGAACCGCTCTATCTGTGTGCGGATAAGGGGTGACTCATTCAGGTTCTTGCCCTCCTCGGAGTCCTCATCGACCCAGAGGTCAGGGAACATGCGGCTTATCTGCTCGGGCATGAGTCCTGAGAATATGGCGTTGCGGGCATACTGCGTGGCTGTGGGCAGGATGCTGTAATAGAGATGCTCCTCAAATGTAAAGAGCTCCGCCAGCTCCTGGCTCAGTATGCGCCACTGGTCGTACCTGAAGTTGTCCATCACTATAAGGAACAGCTTGTCACCCTTGTCAAGTGCGGGGAATACGTAACGCTTGAACAGGTCGGGACTCATCACGGGGCTCTTGTCACGGTTCTCCATCCAGCTCATGTAGTTGCGCTTTATGAACTTGGCGAACGCGGCGTTGGCCTCGGTTTTCTGCATCTTGAGCATGTCATGCATGGAGCTGTCGGCCTCCTTGAGTTCAAGCTCCCAGTAGACCAGCTGACGGTATACCTCCACCCAGTCATCGGCGGTGAGAGAGTCATTGATCTGCATGCTCAGACGCCCGAAATTCTGCTGGTAGTTGCGGTCGGTCTCGGCTGTAACTATGTCACGTTTGTGTATGTTTTTCTTGAGGGAGAGCAGTATCTGGTTGGGATGTACCGGCTTGATGAGGTAATCGGCAATCTTGGAGCCGATGGCCTGGTCCATGATGTTCTCCTCCTCGCTCTTGGTGACCATGACGACAGGGATGTTGGGGTCTATCTCCTTGATGTGCTGAAGGGTCTCCAGACCGCTCATTCCCACCATATGTTCATCGAGCAGTACGAGGTCATACTGACGCTCACGGCACATGTCCAGGGCATCGTGGCCGTTGGTCACGGTGTCAACCTCATAGCCTTTGTTCTCAAGGAACAGTATGTGCGCCCTGAGCAGGTCAATCTCATCATCGACCCAGAGTAGTGTTCCGTTCTTATTCTCCATCGTCGGTGTATTCTTCAAACAGTGTGGCTCCGTCTATATCGAACTCCGGTATGCTCATGAAATGTTCGTCATAGAACTCCTGATACTCGTTGAAGCTGTAGTGGCTTAGGAGTATCTTGAGGTTCTCGCGCGTTATGATGACCGGTTTGATGCCGCTCAGCTTGGCTGCCATATCGGCATCGTCATAGAGTCCCTTGCAATAAACGTAAGCCTCGTCAAAGTTAAGGAAATCTCCGACTTGCATCATACCTATTCCCTGCTGAGTGTCAAAACTTATGTCAAAGTTTCGCATCATGTAGTTGCTGAAGTTGTAACGGGCCATCTCAAACAGCAGCTGGTTGCGGTCAAGTTCGCCGTCGGGCCAGGCCAGGAGGAATATGAAGGTCTGGTAGCGGTTGTCGCTGAACGTGGGCTTGATGCTGTCTGTGGCCGATGACTCGGCGGTGCCGTTGCGGCGGTCCCAGATGGAACTGAATGAGGTGGACTGCAGTATACGGCCGTTCTGGATTCCCTGTGCTATGAGTCCGGCAAACTGGCTTATCTCCTCCTCGGGGTATTTGCTTACTATCTCCTTGAGCTTATCCATGAAGGAGTCTATGTCGCCGTACTGCAGGTCGAGAGCCGCATCCAGGAACATGAACTTGGCACGGTTAAGGCCCTTGGGATACTTACCGGCCGATATCTCGCAGTTGCGGCGCACGGTCTGTATGTCACCCTCCCTGTAGGCAGCGTATGTGGCTGCATAGATGGAGTCCTCGCGGTGCTTGCCGTATCGGGCGTTGTCTATGTAGTCGGAGTCACATACCATGACGGTGTAGTCACTCTCGGGCCACAGGGCTTGCATCTGATTCTTGCAGATATCGGCGTCGGCCGGCCTTCCCCACAGCGAATACATGAGGTAGAGGTTATACATGGCCTCATCGGCCTCCTTGGACTCGGGGTAGTCGTTGACTATGCGAAGAAGTGAACGTTCTGCATCGGGATACTCCGTGAGACGGTCCTTGTATATGAGACCCTGGCCCAGCAGGGCTGCCGATATGAGTCTGTCGGACTTTTCCTTGGCCTCCTGGGTGTAGGGTATCTGCTGGATGTAATACTCACGTGTGTAGGGATCGGTCGACAGGGTGTCGGCAGGTATGGAATCCAGGGCAATGCCCAGAGAATCGACCATGATGGTATCGGAGAGGCTGCCTTCAAGTTCCCGGAAGGTCGGTATGGATGCGAGCGTGCTCTTGTTGGAGCGGCGCCAGTTGTCCTCGAGGGGGCGCTCTCCCCACTGTTTTACGAAATCCTTCCTGCCTCGCTCCACAGCCTTGGTGTTATAGAAATACCATCCGCCGGAGGTGCCGTCATCACTGATGGACATCTGGGCGGCTGAACCCTGACGGGCGGCCTCTTTCTCCTCCTGCCTGCGGCGCTCCTCTTCAAGACGGTCACGCTCCTTACGGTCCTCAATGACCTTGTCTATGACCGAAAGGAGTCTCTCCTCAGGAAGGGTGGAGAGCCACTGGAGGCTGTCCTGAAGTTTCACGGTCTGGGTGTGGGCTACCAGATCCTCCAGGACCTCGGAACGCAGTTTGACGGTCTTGTAGTCCTTATGTGCTGTTCCTATCATGCCCACAGCCTGGGAGTAGCAGCGTGACGCGTTTGGATAGTCTTTGATGTCCCAGTAGAGACCTGCCATGGTGAGCAGCAGTATGCCTTTCTCAGGTGTGGTGCTCTTGGCGCTCTTGTCCAATCCGGTGTTGTATAGGCTGAGGGCAGTGGCGGTATCGCCGCGGGTGAGGTATATGTTACCCATGGCGTAGTATATCTGGTCCAGTTTCTCCTTGTTGTTGGGGTCACGCTCCATCCGTTTGAGCTTGCGCATGGTCTTGCGCACGCCGGAGCTGCGGGCCATGGTCTCGGTCTGCTGGATGCGTGCATGGAACTCAATCTCATAGGGAGGACTCATGCGTATGACCTTGCCGAACATCTGATAGGCATCCTGGTCGCGTCCGGTGGTCTTGTAGAGCTGAGCCAGCAGATAACGCTCGCGGATACGCTGGCGCTTGCTTACACCCTTGCGGTTGAGTGATTCCTCCAGGGGTTGTATGCTCTCCTCATAACGTTCCTGATGCAGCAGGTGCGATGCCAGACGTGACTGGTAGTCCTGGTAACGGGCGTTATTGAGTTTGGTCTGGGCGGAGCGCTGGAAAAGTTCCTCCGACTCATAGTTCCAATCCAACTCGGAATAGCACTGGGCCATCTTGTACTGCGCCTCAGCCACTATCTCCGGCTCGTCATAATAGAGCTTGGCTATGTATGAGTAGGTGCTGGCGGCCTCTATGAACTCACCTTTCTGGCGCTGGGCATCGGCCATAAGCATCCATGCATGCCAAAGGAACGGGTTATATTCGTTCTTGGCCTGATAGGCCTTGTCGGCAGCCGACGGAGTGCCTTTCTTTTTCTTGGGTTTGACGGTAATGGAGTGGAGTTTGATACCCTTCTGGGCTTTCTCTATGGCAATGTCATAGTCTGACTTGCCCAGGTTGCGCACCCTCTTGTCACTAATGGGGTAGAGGTCCAGGATTTCAAGAAGGTTGTCCTGCTTGGCCCGTTCCTGGGCTTCATATCCCTTCTTGTAGGCTTCGCTACCGTTGAAATAGACGTTGTAGCGGGTTACGGTTGACTGGTAGAATCGTGAAAGGGCGGTGTTCCTGGACGTGGAGCAACCTGCTGTCACTGCCAGGAGCGACAACAGACAGATGTACAGGACCGGCTTTCTCAGTTTCATTCAGAGCAGATCAATCTATCTCATTCATCATTGAATAACACTCTTCCTTGAGTTCATCGGGCAGTTCTATCTCTCTTGCCTGAAGACACTCCATCCACTCCCTGACCTCATCCTGCTGCATGGTGTACATCACGTAGCGGAACTCCTCGACCTCGTCATCCTGATAGGAGTCGGAACTGCGGCCGCGGAACCGGTCAAGGTCCTCATCATCAAAATACTGTGCCTCGCGAAGGCGTGCCTCTGCCAGTTTCTGTTTCTCGCAGACGGCGTGCTTGCCGCAACATTCACCTGCAGGAACCGGATCGGGCTCAGGTGCGGCGGTCTCATCGGCCTCCATGCTGCGGCGTATCCTGTTTATCTTGTTGTAACGGTCCAGATAATACAGGACAAAGATGAGCAGCAGTACTACGGCACAGATTATGTATGTTGCATTATTCATAACGTAAAACTCTTGCTTAAATTGCGAATATACAAAAAAGAACGATTCCGAAAGGAACCGTTCTTTTTCAGTCGGGGTGACTGGATTCGAACCAGCGACCACACGCCCCCCAGACGCGTACTCGAAACCGGGCTGAGCTACACCCCGCCGACTGTTTGAAGTCTTGCGGCTTTCAAAACCGGGCACAAAGGTATCTCTTTTTGTGAGATTATCCAATAAATCTCAATTTTTTTTACTCGGAATTCTTTATAACCCTTAATTTTCAGTTTCTGCGAACCTAAGGTCAACCTTCACGGCAGAAATCAAACATCTCCAGCAGAAGGTCGGCGGTGATCTCAGCTTCCGTCAGTGAACCGCCGTCGGAAGGCAGGAGCGCACGTATGGACTGCAGATCTCCCAGACACTTCTGTTTGAGCGAGTCATACCACTTACACTCCATAATCACGGGACCGAACAGTTCACGGGCATTATACTGGATGCTGCGCAGGGTGGGAGGAGTCAGGTGGCAGAGGGCGAATCCCAGATAGGCTGCACCCACCTTCCCCCATGCCTGAGCTCCGCCGTCAGGGTAGGAG
>JBGURN010000158.1:0-8657 GCA_045131955.1 Bacteroidaceae bacterium | reverse complement strand
ACATGCCCTATCTTATGGACCAGCCCCAGTCCCCCGTGCCCCTGCCCCAGGGTAAGGTACTGGCCGTAGCCGGTATAGTATCGCCGGAGCCGATGGTACGCGAACTGGAGAGTCAGGGACATGAGGTCAGCCTCTTGAGCTATCCTGACCACTATTTCTTCAACGCACAGGACATAAGGCACATGCAGCAGAAGTTGGACGAGATGGGGCCCGACTCGTTTATAGTCACCACCGCCAAGGATGCCGCGCGTCTTACCGACATGAGACTTGACGAGGATCTGCGCCGCAGGATCTACGTGCTGCCCATATCCGTCAGGTTCATCCGCGACGCCGGGGAGTTTGACCGTACGGTCACAGAACATGTGGAATCTAAACTGAACAATATATAATGGATAACAAACGCACCGAAATTTCGGAACTCGGAGAGTTCGGTCTGATAGACCATCTTACCAAAGACCTCAAACCGCAGAACAGCTCCACCCTCTACGGCGTGGGCGATGACTGTGCCGTACTGGACTATTCAGGACAGGACAAGGAGGTTCTTGTAACCACCGACATGCTTATGGAGGGCGTCCACTTTGACCTCACATACGTGCCGCTCAAGCATCTGGGTTACAAGAGTGCCATGGTCAATATATCCGATATATACGCCATGAACGGTACGCCCCGTCAGATGACCGTATCGGTAGCACTGAGCAAGCGATTCTCGGTCGAGGATATGGAAGACTTCTACGCAGGAGTGGTCCTGGCATGCCAGCGTCACGGAGTGGACCTGGTTGGTGGCGACACCACATCATCGCTCACCGGTCTGGCCATAAGCATAACCTGCATAGGTGAGGCAGAGAAGGGCAAGGCTGTATACCGCAACGGTGCCGGCCAGAATGACCTGATATGCGTATCTGGCAACCTGGGCGCCGCATATATGGGTCTGCAGCTGCTGGAGCGTGAGAAGGCTGTGTTCAACAGCACCCCGCACGACGCCTCCGAGCCTTTCAACCCCGATTTCGCCGGCAAGGAGTACCTGCTGGAGCGTCAGCTCAAACCCGAGGCCCGCGGTGATATCATTAAGGAACTGCGTGAGGCCGGAATCCAGCCCACCGCCATGATGGATATCTCCGACGGTCTGTCATCGGAACTCATACATATCTGCAAGCAGAGCAACACCGGCTGCAGCGTCTACCAGGAGCGCATTCCCATTGACTACCAGACTGCAGTGATGGCCGAAGAGCTCAACATGGACGTCTACACCTGCGCCCTGAACGGCGGTGAGGACTATGAGCTCCTGTTCACCGTTCCCCTTACCGACCATGACAAGGTCATCCAGCTCAAGGATGTCAAGCTCATAGGCCACATGACCCGTCCCGAACTTGGCCGCCACCTCGTCACCAAATCAGGACAGGAGGTGGAACTCAAAGCCCAGGGCTGGACCAGCAACCTGTAAATTGAGAATTGAGAATTGAGAATTGAGAATTAAAAAAGCGTGCGAAAAATTTCGCACGCTTTTTTTTGAGGGTTAACGCAGGTTCTGCGTATTAATTCTCAATTCTAAATTCTAAATTCTCAATTTCAAAAACCTTAGATGCTTTTCTCCACGTTCCAAGTGAAGGCACGCAAACCCAGCTTCTCAGTAGCCACATCCATAGCGTGCAACTTCTCAAGGATGATGTCAACCTTGCTGTCATCGACCATGGTGATGATACCTGAGCACATGGAGGGCCAGGCGTGGTTGCCGTAATGAGGTTCGCCGGTCTTGGAACCTCTGCCCTGCAGCTGCTCCACCATGGAGAAGCCGCGGCAGTTGTTTGTGGTGAGCAGGTCGATTATACGCTCCGTATAGACCTGGTCAAATGTTATAAGTATTGCTTTCATTTCTTTCCTAAATTAAATTCTGGCAGTCTTGTCATGGATGAACTGGTCCTTGTTCTCAGCCCAGAAGGCGGCAAGCTCCAGCTGTTTGCGGTGTTTGCGGCGAGCCTTCTTGATATCCCTACCCTGCAGCATGCAGTAGAGTGTGGGGACAAGTATCAGGGTGAGCAGGGTTGATACGGTAAGACCACCGATAACCGAGATACCCAGAGGCCTCCACATGGCAGAACCCTGACCATGACTGAGAGCCATAGGAATCATACCCAGGATGGTTGTCATGGTTGTCATGAGCACAGGACGCAGACGGCTGCGGGCAGCTGTCACAGTCGATGTGATGGCCGACATGCCACGCTCACGACAGAGTCCGGTATAGTCAATGAGCACGATACCGTTCTTAACCACAATACCGATAAGCATGATGGCACCCAGCATACTCATAAGGTTGATCGAGGTATCGGTCAGCCAGAGAGCTATGAGCACACCACTCAGGGCGAAAGGTATTGAGAACATGATGATGAACGGGAGCTTGAGTGACTCAAACTGTGCAGCCATCACGATGAACACAAGCAGGATGATGAGCAGGGCCAGTGTAGCCATGTCATGGAATGACTCCTGCTGCTCCTCATAGTCACCCGATATGGTAACCGATACGCCCTCGGGCAGGTCCATACTGTCAATGATTGCCTTACCTGCCTCGACAACCTCACTCAGGGCGGAGCCGCCGGCAATGACGCAGGTTACGGTGTTGATACGCTGACGGTCCTTACGCTCGATGGTAGGCGGTGTGAACACCTCCTCCAGGTGACCTACGTCACGTACGCGAACGGCGTTGTTGCCGCTTCCGTACAGCAGTATATTCTCAATGTCACCGAGCTCGGTACGATACTCGGGAGCATAACGTACCTTGATGTAATACTCCTCACCGTCCTCACGGAAATATGATGCGGTGGCACCGTAGATACGGTTACGCAGGTATGTAGCGGCTGTTGAGAGGTTCAGTCCGTGCTGTGCCAGTTTCTCGCGGTCAAACACAACCTCATATTCAGGCTGGTAGTTGTCACGGCTTACATAGGCCTCACCCACACCCTCGACCTTCTTCATGGCAGCAAGGAACTCAGCAGCCACGGCATCGGTCTCGGCAAAATCATAACCGTAGATCTCAAAGTTGGCGGTTGACTGTCCGCCCATGCTCATACCACCGCCGGCGGTTACCATGAAACGCTCAATCTCGGGGCGTGCGTTAAGGTCGGCGCGCATATCGGCCACAACCTTATCGGAAGAGACGGTACGGTCTTTCAGTTCCTTGAGCGAGAGGGTGAACGAGATGACATGTGTACCGTTGGTCTGCATGGCGGCGAATGTGTTGTTCTCGTCGGCGGCGCCCACACGGAAGTTACATGTTATAAGGTCATCGGCATAACGTTTCATCCATATATCCGACAACTCCTGAGCCACGGCGCGTGAACGGTTGGTGTTGGTGTTGATAGGCATATAGATGGTGGCCGATATACGTGACTGCTCATCGGAGGGGAAGAACTCTGACTTAAGGTTGCTGGCGCTGAAGAGTGAAACCACGAACAGCACGATTGCGATAGCTACTACCACCTTACGGTGACGTACAGCCTTGTCAATAAGATGTGAGTACCAGCGATCCAGACCGTCCAGAAGTTTCTGGATAGGACGGTAGATGGCGGTATGGATGCGGCTGCCCTTCTTCTCGAGCTTAAGCATACGTGAGCAGAGCATCGGGGTCAGGGTCAGTGAAACCACCAGAGAGATTGCTATGATGACGCACATCATACCACCCAGCTGCTTGAACATGACACCGGTCATACCGGAGATCATGGTGAGCGGGAAGAACACGGCGAATATTGTCATGGTCGATGCCATAACCGATACGGCAACCTCATTGGTGGCATGGATGGCAGCCTGCTTGGGGTTGGCACCGCGCTCAATATGTGTGGTGATATTCTCAAGTACAACGATGGTATCATCGACCACCATACCGATGGCTATGGTAAGACAGCTCAGTGAGATGATGTTCAAAGAACCGTCGGTAATGAGCAGGTAGATGAATGACGCTATCAGTGACAGCGGGATGGTGATGGCCACAACCATGGTGGCACGCCAGCGGCCTGTAAAGAAGTAAACCACCAGAACCACGAACAGAAGTGCGTAGAGGATTGTCTCGGCAAGTGAGTTCACGGTCTGCATGATATCCTCGGAGCCGTCATGAATCATACCGATCTTGATGTCGCTGGGCAGGTTCTTCTGCAGCTGGGGCAGAGTCTCGTTGACCTTACGGCAAATCTCCACGGTATTGGCACCGGTCTGTTTCTGGATAACCATCATGGCACCCTGAACACCGTTGTTGTATGACTCCTGTGCACGCTCCTGTGTGCGGTCCACAATCTCAGCCACGTCACTCAGGTATACGTTACGGCCACCTATGGAGGCAACTACCAGGCTGCTCATGTCACGCGGGTCACGGAACTCACCGTCCACACGCAGGGCATATGACTCGTTACCTACATCGATGTTACCGCTCGGGATGGAGCGATTCTCCTGTCCGATCATGGCGGCGATAACCTCAATAGTAAGGTTGTAAGCCTCCAGCTTGGCAGGGTCGCAATATACGTAGATCTCACGCTCAGGTGCACCCGATACCGATACGGTACCTACACCGGGGATACGTGCCAACGGGTTGACCACGTTCTCGTCAAGTATCTTATACAGGGCTGCCTGGCTCTCTCCGGCCTGTACCGAGAGGAGCATGATAGGCATCATGCTGGTATCGAACTTGAACACTATAGGAGTACCCGCGCCGTCAGGCAGCGAGTTGGATATCATACCCAGTTTGTCTCGCACATCATTGGTGATCTCATCGATATTATGACCGAACTCGAATTCCAGTGTTATTACCGATACGTTCTCCGATGACTTGGAAGATACGTGCTTGATATAGCTGCAGCTGTTCAGCGTATTCTCCAGCGGACGGGTCACGTTGTTCTCTATATCCGATGCGTTGGCACCGTTATAGTAGGTGAACACC
This sequence comes from Bacteroidaceae bacterium, assembly GCA_045131955.1. Taxonomy (GTDB): domain Bacteria; phylum Bacteroidota; class Bacteroidia; order Bacteroidales; family Bacteroidaceae; genus Colenecus. The sequence continues at coordinate 3,739 of JBGURN010000158.1, read as the reverse complement.
ATGATGGTGTTGGTCTCTATATCGGGCAGCTGGTCGATAGGCAGCTTGGAGTATGAGAACAAGCCGAATACCACCACCGCTACGAAACAGAGCGCTGTGAATATTGGTCTTTTGACCGAGCTTTCGTATAAACTCATGGTTAATACTTGTGTGTTGTTTTACTTGTTTACTGTAACCTCGCAGCCGTCTGACAGCTTGGACTGTCCGGCGGTAACTACCATGGCGCCGTTCTCAACGCCCGATATCAACTCGTAACGGTCACCCAGACGCTGGCCAAGCTCAACCTTGTTGTAGCTTACCTTGCCGTTGTTGTATACATAGACAAAACGGTCGCCTGAACCTGAACGCTTCTCGATAGCCAGGTCAGGTACCACCACGTGGTTCTGGATACCCATGTTGAGGGTAGCGCGTGCGAACATACCGGGACGGAGCTTGAGGTCGGTGTTGGCAACCAGAATCTCAACCGGGAAGGTATGTGTCATGGCATCGACAGTGGGATATATGAGTGATACCTTGCCGGTGAATGCCTCGCCGGGGTATGCATCGAGCTCAATCGATACCTCATCACCCTTGTTTACCTTGGAGTAGTACTGCTCCGATACGTTGATGGTAAGCTTTACAGGAGCAATCTTCTGAACCACCAGGATTGCCTGACCGCCGTACAGGTCACCGTTGTCATAGTTACGCGCTGTAACCACGCCGTCGATGGGGCTCTCCAGACGGGTGTTCTCCCTGAGGGTCTTGAGTGACTTGCGGGCAACCTCGAGCTGGAGGTTCATGTTGTCCCACTCAGACTGTGATACGCCGCCCACCTTATAGAGCTGGTCAATACGGTTGAACTCAGTCTCCAGGTTCTTGAGCTGCATCTCCTGCTGGCTGAGTGTTGTCTCATCCATCTGTACCAGAATCTGACCACGCTTAACATTGTCACCTACCTCCACGTTAATCTTGCTTATACGAGCGGGAGTGGCGGGAGCTATGTTGTTCTTTATCTCGCCTACGATAGTGGCTGAATAGACCTGAATCTGTGCAACAGGCTCCTCAACAACCTGAGCGAGTGTAACCAGAGGTTTCTCTTCCGATGCGACAGCAGCGGTGTTGGCAGTCTCTGCTTTCTTCTGTCCGCAAGCCGTCATGAGCAGTACGGAGCAGAGAGCGATTCCCAATTTTCTGAATGCTTTCATATTATCTTGTTTTATTTGTTCCTCGTTATTATTCTTCATTTCCCAAGACCTTGTCAAGATCAGCCTTGGCAGCCAGATAGTTATATATGGACTGGCTGTATGTGAGCTTGGCCTGTGTAAGTGACACCTCGGAGTTATTCAGTTCCAGTATGGTACCCTTACCTATCTCATAACGTTTGCTTGCTATCTCGCGGCCCTTCTCAGCCTGCTCAATAGCCTCACGGTTACTGGCCACCTGCTCGGCATTGGCCTTCATGTTATCTATGTAACTGCGGGCCTGGATGCTCAGCTGCTTCTCGGTATAGTCAATATTCTCCTGGAGCTGGCTTATCTGCAGCTTGGTGCTGCGGATCTTGGTGAAGTTACCCATGCGGAATATAGGCACAGAGAGTGAGAGTACTATTGATGAACTCTTGACCCAGTCATAATTGCCCACGTTCCAGTTAGCGTTCTGCATGGACTGAAGCTGATATGTTCCGGCCAGTGCAAGCGTAGGCATGAAGTTCATCTTCTGCACGCGCAGAGTCTGATTCAGCATGGTCTCATTCATCATGAGCTGACGCATATTGGTGTTGTTCTCAAGTGAGAAACTGCCTGCTGAGAGAGCCTCGTTATAGAGACGGTCCTCATAATCCTCAAGGCTTCCGTTTATTACGATGTCATACTCGGGATCCAGTCCCATGAGCACCTTAAGCTGAAGCTTGGAGAGGGTCACCGCGTTACGTGCCTGGATGACGGTAGGATTCAGGCTGCGCAGCTGAACCTCAGCGCTTATCTTGTCATACTCGCTGGTTCCGCCCAGTTCGTAAAGTGACTTGACCACATCAAAGTTCTTCTGAGCCTGTTCCAGACTCTTGCAGAGAACATCATAGCTGTCCTGTGCCAGAATAACCTGATAGTAAGCCTTGGTAACCTGGTTAATCAGGTCCAGCTTGGAACTGCGGCTCTGTTCAACCGCATTCAGCAGGTCACTCTTGGTAAGATTCATCGTTGCATAGACAGTAGGAGCAAACAGGGGGAGGCTCACCTGGAACTGTCCGTTCCATGTGCTTGTCTCGTCAGCACCCATCTTGAACTCCATACCGTTCAGTTTCATCACCGGGGCCAGAAGGGTATACTGGATAGAACCACTGAAATCAGCGCTAGGCAGCAGAGCCTGCCATGCCTCATTCTTACTTACCTTCTTAACCTCAATCTGCTGTTCAGCCACCCTGATTGTGGGGTTCTCACTCAAGGCAATCTCCAATGCCTGATTCAGAGAAAGATTCAAGGCAGCATCCGCACCGGCCTCCTGAGCGTTGGCACCCAGCCCTGCAACGAGGGCAGCAGCAACCAGAAGGCCTGTCTTTCTTAAAAATCCTCTTTTCATTATCTGTGTATTGATTTATACCTATACTGTTCCAGTTTGGCCATACCCTTGGGAGTAGCTATACCCCTGAGCAGCACAACCATCGTACCGTCTATGAGTTCATCATAGTGGTACGTATCCTTGCAGGACTCCTCCTTGGCCATGTTGCCCATGACTGAGAAGGCCTTCATAACCACATCCATATTGAGATCATCACGGAAAACGCCCTGTTTCACTCCCAGCTCCATGAATGAACGCATGCGACTTGCCACCTCGCACAGATGTTCATGGAACAGTTTCTTGAGTTTAGGATACTTGTCCATATCCTCAAAGCGGCGATGATCCCTTTCACGAGACTCGTTAATGATTATCTCCAGATGTCTGATAATAACCGACAGCACATCGTCCTCATGTCCAATCTCCTCCTCAATGAGTTTGGAGAAACGACCCATATGGAGTTTCATGCATTCAATAAGGAGTTCCTCCTTACTGCCGAATATCTCATATAATGTTCTTTTGGAAACGGAGAGAATCTGTGCCACATCATCCATACGCATTGTGAGATTTCCATCCCTCATCAGTATCTCCGATGCAGTCTCTATAGCCCTAAGACGAATTTCTTCTCTATTTGTTGGATTAAAAATCATAAATCGTCCTTCTTTTCAGGGTGCAAAGATACAAGAAAACTCTATGCGGTGCATAGAGTTTTCCGACCAAAACGGCTTATTTAGCCATTTTTAGCACTTGTATGATTATATTCAGTCTGACAGGAGATCTTTGAGGAAAGTGTCGAGTTCCTCGTCCAGACCTTGCATGAGACCCTGTGTAAGCAGGGTGTTATCCTCATCAAAAAGCATGAGCTCAGCTACGGTCTCGCCCTCATCATCGACCAGTACGAATGAGAACGGCTTCCAGATGGCAAGGTTCTCAAGAGGGTCAATCTCATCAATATCCCTGAGGATACGACGCAGCGACTTTTCCATGACCTGATAGAAATCCTCCTCGGGAATCTCCACCAGATCGGAGAGTCTTGTGGAGGCCAGGTCATGGTCATCATCACTCACAGTCACCTCACCGGTCTCACGGATGGGCATGATATGGATATCGGTTACCACAGCCTGCTCCTGCGGACGGTGGAACTCTTTCAGGGCATCGTTTATGAGTGCCTTGATCTGCTGGAATGATGATTCGCTCAGTCTCATAGCTG
>JBGURN010000157.1:0-8505 GCA_045131955.1 Bacteroidaceae bacterium | reverse complement strand
CATGCCGGTTGTACCGTCCAGGTCAAATACCAGAGGATTCAGAGGAGTACCGTAGATACCGTCGTTCACATAATCAAGTACGGTCTTGACATCGGTGATACGGGCGCCTTCGGCAACCTTGAAGTTGAGTTCAACGTCATCGTCGCCCGGTATGGTCAGGAATACCACACCGTCACTGCCTGTCAGGGCCGATGCACGGCACTCTCCGTCAGCGAATGCAGCAACCTCAACGTTAGCCTGAGGCTTGGCCTCCCTGTAAACCCTGGCGGCAACAGTAAGGTTACCGGAGTAGTTATGGAAGTCAACAGGCTGGAATGTCAGGTTAGCCGAGCCCTCACCTCTGCCCTGGCTACGGAGGGGTGCGAACGATACCAGTGAGCCGGGATAGCTGAATGAGCGTACACCGTCAAGCACGTTCTTGGCCTTGTAACCCTGACCGGGCTCAAGCATACGGAGTGAACCTACCCACTCGTACTCATCGTAGTAAGCTACGCCGCTCTGTGCCTTCACTATGTCACCGGTCACAGGATTGAGACCCGACATGGCATCGGCCAGGGTAGCCACCTGACGGCCGTAGTACGATATCCAGTTCCAGCCCTTATACAGGGTGATGGGGTTGGCGCTGGTCTCCAGACGCTGACCTACCAGACGCAGGTCACGGTCCTTCTTCATCTTGACGGCATACATCTGGGTGTTGCTCAGACTGCCCTTGAGGTCACCACCCCATGAGCCGTTCTCGTATACCAGATATGCGTTCTGACTCTTGATCATCACTACATCATCGGCAATCTGGCTCATGAGTGAAGCGATGGTCATGTCATCGGCCTTAACATAGATTGAAATCCAGTTCCAGCCCTCCTTGAGCTTGATGGTCTGCTCTATCTTGTCAAGCGCTGTCAGCTTAACGGGATTTGAGTAGGTACCCTTAAGATCCAGCAGGTCATAGCTGATGGCGCTTGCAGGTACAACCTCGGGATAGAGGGTACCGGTCGATGCATCAAATGCACGGAATGTCACAGGCTTGCCTGCGTCACTGTTTCCGTAGATATCCATGGTCACGAAGTATGAGTCATAACGCTCCCTGTATTCCGGATGTGCTATGCCACGGCACTCATCGCCGATGAAGGCAGCAACTATGTCATCCTCATCCTCGCTCTGTATACCCAGGAAGTCGAGGGTGGCGATCACGTTCATGCTGTTCTCATACTCCCTGGCATTGACGCTCCATTCAGGAGTCTCGCCACCGACCTTGACGTTAACGGTGAGCGGAGTCTCTATTCCATTGTTACCCTTAAGGTAGATGGTCTCCTCATACTTGCCGATAGGTGTTGAGGAACCGACAGTAAAGGTAACGGCGCTCTTGCTGCGCGGGTTGATTACACCGTAGTCGGCACTGGCGGTGAGCCATGAAGGCAGACCTGAGATGCTCCACATCTGCTGCTGGCCGCCCAGGTTCTCCATAGTGACGCTGAACTCGGTCTCATTCTTGACCTTCTGCTCAACATTCACGGTCTCTTCCTCCCATGCCAGCTCCCTGCGGTTCACAAAGGCGCTCCATATAGCATCCTCTGAGTAGTTGCCGTTCTTGTCGAGCAGGTCACGGACGGTAAAGTTCAGGGTGCATCCCTCAATACGTTCAGGTTTCTCGTCTATATTGATGATTACCTTCTCGTCCGATGCAACATAGCTGAAGTTTACATTGGTCTCAGTAGGTTTAGTACGCATGGCAGGAGCGTCATCAGCGAATGAGGGCGCAGACTGGGCACCGCCCGATATCATTCTCAGGACAGCGTTGCCGCCGTTGCCGCACAGATCCTTGACCTCACCCTTGGTTATAACCTGGTTGAATCCGTCAATATCCTTTATCTCAAACGGATAGTAAGCAGCCAGACCGCTCTCACTTCCGGTAAAGCGTACCTTGCGGTTGTTTACAATCAGGTCGCTGTTCATAGTGGCAGCCCAAACGCGTATCTCATCGATAGAGCCTACGAATGCACGGTCATATTCATATTCAGCATTCTCGGCCGATACCGTTACGCGGTGTGCACCTGCAATCAGGCTGTTGGTCACGATATTGCCGACGTTGGTCTCACCTACGGTCAGGCGGCGTACACCGTCAACATAAACGGCGGCAGCACCCTGACGCAGCACGCTCAGTGCCACATGATGCCAGGTGTTATCGGTCAGGACAACTCCCGGTACCTCTATGTCACTGCCTGCACCGGCTGCCATATAGGCACCCTTGGCAGAGAGCTGGAGTTCACCGTCTGCATTGAGCCAGAAGGCAACATCACCCATCTGCAGGAGCTGTGCCTCGGCGCTCTGCTTACCTCCACGCATCCAGAACTCAATGACATAGTCATCGGATGCCACAACAGGCAGAGTTGCCGCATTCATCTCGATGAAATGATTTCCGTCCAGGCTTACGGAGAGGTTCTCGTTATTGAGATACCAGGCCTCATTTGACATAACCATATGGCGGTTGCGGCTGTAATCACGTATTGAGGTGCCCTCACCCTCGTTCATCTTCCAGTAACCTATCAGGTGACGGGTTGAAGGACTCTTGGTTACAGAACGGTTCAGCAGGGCCGTAGTCATGTCATGAGCCTCATCCCAGAGCAGCAGCTCATGGATGGCAGCATCGGCACCACATCCTACGCTCAGACGGCCGTTGCCCTCATAAGCTATAACCTTAAGGCCGCTGAACAGAGGTATGAAGACATCGTCAACGGCAGCCTCGGCATCCAGTACGCCATCCTTGGTAAGGCTCATGGTCAGGAATATCCACTGACCGTAAGGAATACTCTTGGATGATGTGCAGACGCTGTCTGCTATAGTTACTACCAGATGACCGGCAGCGTCAACGGAGGCAGTAAATCTCTGCGAGCCCTGACCGTGGCTGAGCAGTGTACCTGCAGAACCCAGGTTGACCCATGCATCGATCGCAAAGTCCTTACCGGCCAGGTTGATGCCTGTCTCGGTGCTGGCCATTGCCTTGGCGGCAGAACCGCCCTTAAGGCTGAGAGCAGTCTCATGCTCTATCTGGGAGCCGTTGAGCACGCCGGTCACGATAAAGTTGGACTCGGCAGTGATGCGGCCCTTGAGTATAGGCTCGTTGAATGTCACGCTAATCTCATCACCTATGTCAAGCACACCGTCGCTCGGCTCGGGCTGCCCCATTGAGCGCGGGCTCTCCATATCCTTGACAAGAGCCATCTCGTTGCTGTATCTGTAAACCTCTTCATCACCATCGGTGCTTACCGATACCACGCGGAACAGGTAGTCACCGTCAGGCATCGAGCTCATGTTGAAGGTATAGTCAACCTGTGTGCCCGATGAAGGCAGCATCTCGTTACCGCCCTCCTGATCCTTTGCTTTGAGTACATACTCATGTATGCGGGTCCAGTCAAGTCCGCCCTGTCTCTTATACTGCAGACGGAATGCCTTGAGGTTGTTGTAGTTGCGGTCAAATCCAAAGAATGAGAGCCTGAGCTTGCTGCCGGTCTCGTTATTCATTACGGTATTTGACAGATCCAGCTCAACAGGTGATGACGAGGGAACGAAGTAGGCCGATACATCAACGGTGTCGGCAATCACATCCCATGTGCTGGTCGGATCATACTGGCTCTGTGATGCAAGCACAATCTCAATATGCTCATACTTAAGGATACTGGGATCGGTCTGCTTGAGCTGGAGTGCCTTGGTAACGGTAGTACCGGCAGGAATCTTGATGATACGGCTGTCAGTGATAGGCTTTCCGTCAATCATCAGGTTGGCACCGTTGGGGTTGGTCTCGTCATTGACCAGCAGACGGTAATAGACATCCTCATCAATCTGAGAGGCATTTGAGAGTCTGAGTACGTAGTTGGCTGTTCCGCCTGACGGTACATCGGTCATGGTCCTTACGTCTACATCGATCTGCGGAACCTCAATCTGCATGGTAGCCTCCATGATGACTGTTCCGGGCTCGTAGTACTTGGTTACCACCTCACCCTCGTACGGGCCACAGGTCTGACCGCCACGGGTGCGGAATATGGGACCGAACATGCCGTACTCATAGACATCGACTGTAAGGGCATCGTCATCGCCCTCCTCAGCCAGAGTATAGCTGAAGCTTGCGGTCTGACTCTCCTCTTCCTCGCGCTCTATGTGCTCACCGCCTCCGGTCTCAGTCTTGATCTCGAACTGAACGCCCACGCTATTGATGGCAAAGCCGGTGGTAGCTCCTATAATGGCTGCGGCCGATACGGTATTCTCATATTTCGATCCGGTCTTATCCTCGGTCTCCTTGGTGTTGGTTATGCTGGTACCTGAGTCGAATGAGAGGTTTGTGGCTACCACGCTGTCGCTCTTGGCTTCGGCCAACTTATGGGCCATAACCTTCTGCATCTCGTTGTTAGCCAGATGCTTCTCCCAGTTACGGATCTGAGTATTGCACCACTCCACACTGTCAGTATAGTTCTCCTTGGAGCCCTTGGGCACAACCATCTTGTATGACGGGCCCTCAGTTGAAGGTCCGGCAGTGGCGTTTTCACCGAACAGGTCCTTATCATTGTTGCTGGCACCGAATCCTGCATCGTCGGGATTCATGGTAGTGATGTAAACCGGGAACTTGCCGTTATTCTCAAAGTCGGGAATCTGACTTACGGTCTGGAGCTTGCTGTCACGCAGTTTCTTGAGGTTGGGAATGAGCACATTCTCAATATAGTTCTGTGTATAGGCGAACTCAGTACCGAATGAGAGTCCGGTTGTCATAATATCAGTCAGTGAGAGTTCCACTTCACTTGAATTACCCACGCGAGTGAATCCCACGTTGCGTGCCATACCGAATATGATGTTGGTGGAGCTTCCTATGAATACGTCACCCTGGGCACCTACATACTCTGCCTCATCGGATGTACTGATTGTCCTGGTAGCGGTGATTGAACGGCTCCAGGATGAAGCATCCTCACCCTCAACGGTAACCTTGGCACCTACGGTAAGGTCAACCTTGCTCTCAATATCCTCGATAATGGCAAGGCCTATACCTGTAACGGTCTCGACCTTCGGTCCAAGTTTGGTCTCGGTCTCAATGCTGTTCTCACTGTTCCATACGGCACCGGTTGACTGTGATACGGAGGTGACTGTACCCGATGTCCACTCGGTCTTGGACTTTGTTCCGGGGGGATCACGCAGTACCATGTCAAGCAAATCGGGACCTGCAGTGATAAAGTTGTTACCCGTAGGCAGTGAACCCAGCACGATACCGTAAAGTGCCTGACCGTTGTTCCAGCGGTAGGTCCTGTTGTCTATGTCATATGATATCGATATGGTACGTGTATAGGGAGCGCAGATATTGGGATATCCGGCCTTCCATACATATGTAGCCAAGCCAAGGCTGTCAAGAGTCAACTGGTTGCTCTTGAGCTCGCTTACGGATCCGGCCTCCTTACCGTCATTGTTGCCTTCAATGTAAACGGCCTGCTCCGATGAGAGGGCGTTGTCTATGGTTACTATTGTTCCGGCAAGAGGAACAACCGATACCTCAGGATCGAATAAGTTGGCGTCATAGTTACGGTACTCCTCCCTACCGGAGATGTTGAACTTGTAGGTATCCTTCATAATGAAGATGGCGCCACCATATTTATATACAGGCTCTACTTTAGGATCTGCATAAGGATTGTAAATATCATTTATGACTATGCTACCCTGTGCATCCTTAACCTCATAAGACTTTATACCAAAGCAGCCGTCGTTATGGTCTGCCTGGGCAACGGTAAATATGGGTTTACTATGATATACCTTCCTGTACATGGTATTGTACTCATAGTATTCGTAGCTTCCGTCAGCCTTGGCTACAGAATCCTTGTAAGTAACCAGAGGTTTGGAGAGGTCTGCCAGAGCTGACTCTTTTGAGTCACCTATAACAGAATCAGTCACAACCACTACAGGAGCCGATACCTTATACTGCAGAGGAGGCAGCATGGCCGAGAACTCACCGGTAAGGGAGTCTGTCAGAATGATTATCTTACGGCAGTCTGCTGATCCGGCTCCGCGCCATGCCTTACTCTTGATATGGTCCGATGCCGATGAAGCCTCAACAATCTGGCTGTTGGTCTCATAGCTGAATGAGGTCTCTCCCCTCTTCTGCTTAACCACATTCATGCGGTAGAGGTCATTCAGGGGAGTGAGGACAAGCTTGGTAACACCTATGTTGTTATTACTCTGTCCGAATCCTACAGGTTTGTCACCCTCAATGTCACCGCCGACTACACGACCGGTAAAGTTGACGAGAGTGGTATCGCGGAACTCCAGTCCGCTTATGGCGTGGTTGAAATTCATCTTTACGCCACGACCTTCAGGATCGGCGGGATAACGGCCGTTGGCAAATACGTGTCCGCTCTTGGCCACCTCAATGAAGTGGTTTCCTATGGGCACGCTTATGGTGAACGTTCCGTCCTCGGCACTTTCAATCACCTTGCCGTCACTGGCGCAGATCATTCCGTCCACGTAGAGGTTCACGCCCTCGACAGGATAATCGGTACCTGAGTAGAATATCTTACCGCTTACAGGGAATGATGATACATCCTCAAAGTCAACTCCGTTGTGTATAAGAGAAGCCTGACTTACAAAACGTGACTTGGAAACAGGTGAGAACTCATGAATTCCCATCTTGGGGATGACGCTGTAGCTGGTTCCCTCACCTGAGTAAGGAATACCGCGAATCTCATAGTATCCCAAAGAATCGGTATAGGCCATAAGGCTCAACTGGTCCTCATTGGGAATGTAGTTGCTGCTCGCAGCCGGAATCATGGACAAGCCATGACGTCCGTTGCTAACGTTGTTGGTCTTTGACAGGTCATATGCCAGACTCTGTACTGTCATACCCTCGTCAAACGGATAGTAGATAGCCAGTCCTCTCTCGTTGCCGGTAAGCGGATGGTTATAGTTCTTGAGAATCTCCTGAGCCGTAAGTGCGCGGGTGAACAGACGAAGCTCATCCATGTAACCGTTGTAGTACTCCGTTCCGTTGAAATCGGCATTATTTGCAATCGATACACAGTTTGCACGACCGTCAATGGTGACATTACTCTTTACATAAGCCGAACCGGTCTTGATAGTATCGGAAATAATGCTGTCACCTCTTGTGATGGATATGGCGGTATAGTCACTCTGCTTATGTGAAAGAGTCAGGTGATTCCACTCTCCCGGTTCCAAAGACAGACCGGTATAGTAACTGGTTCCGTTCAGATATACTCCGGGATGATATACTTTCCTGTTCTTGTCATATGACACAAAGAATGTCAGGCTGCAGAATACATCAAGCATCTGATATCTCTTGTCACCATTCATGGTTGCAGAATCAGGATTGATGTACATCTGAACTGAGAAATCCTTCTCAAACAGGTTCTTAAGTGTATTCTGGTCACACTCATACTTGAATCCGGTACCGTTACCGGTAAACCTTACAGAGTGCATGCCCGATGACAAGCCGCCATCATCATCCTGGCGTTTGAGTACCACCTTGGCACCTGATACGGCTGTTCCTGTTCCGTATGTGATGTTACCGCTCAGCGTACCGGTCGAGAGACTGAATCCGTCGGCCACATCGGAATCATCATATGAAACCGTCTTTCCGTTCTGGCTCCATACAACCACCTTGTACTCGTTGTAGGTACCGGGAAGTGCTGTCACGTCATCATAGCTGTAACCCGATGCAGTACCGCTGGTATTGTAGATATCGGCCCAGGCAAACTCATCGTTGCTGCCCAGAGGACGACGCTGTATGATGAAGTTGGTCACGTCAGAACCTACCTGCTGTACGGTCCACCTTAACTTGACCATATTGTTGTATGATCCTCTGGTTGCAGAGAACGAGAGTATCTTGGAACCGCCCAGTTTCTTGTTGACAACCTGGCTGGTCATATCCTTTTCCAACACATTGACTACCAGACGGTAAAAATAGGTACGGTTGGCTGAGAGGCCCGATACATCGGTATATGAACCTACGTTGGTAGAGTCATTGGTAATGGTTACGGTATGGACATCCTCCCATGTAGCCTTACCGGGATCGTTCACATCATAGTCTGTGGTACGCTGGATATGGAGTGTATAACTCTTCTTGCTGGCATTACCTATGGGGTTATGGTTCCATTTCAGGATAATCTTTGATCCGGTAGTATCGGTCTCGGCCTTGAAATTACTGAAAGACCACTCGCGTTTAAGGTTGCTTGCCACATGAGTGGAGAGTTCGTTACGGCGTTCACCGTTAACAGGAATGAATGAAACCTCATAATAGTAATCCTTGTCATATGAAGGACTGACTACGGTATAGGAGCGTGTAGACTTGTTAAGATTCTCCGCTACAAGCACACCGTTCTTGAGTTCGGCATTATCATAACGGAATATGCTCCAGGTACCGCTAGCGTCTTTTCCCTCGGTTCCCCAGGTAAGGTTCACCTCCTTGTTCCAGATATTTGATGTGGATGCCTGGAGGCCCTTTGCGCGCATGTAACCGGGAACGGT
>JBGURN010000156.1:0-1657 GCA_045131955.1 Bacteroidaceae bacterium | reverse complement strand
CGCCAGCATCACCAGGAACGCAGGTTCAATTGCCAACAGGGGCTTCGAAATCGAGACCGACATTGACATCTACCGCAACCGTGACTGGAAGGTTAACTTCGGCGCAAACGCCACCTTCCTGCGCAACAAGGTTACCAGCCTTCCTAAGGAGCTCAACCAGAACAATGGTTTCACCTCCGGTAACAAGAGGATCCAGGTTGGCAAAGACCGTTACGCATTCTATGTTTACACCTTCGAGGGCGTAGACCAGATGACCGGTCGCTCACTGTACAAGTTCAACGACGAGGATTACTTCATCAAGACTACCGTTGACGGTGTAGAAAAGGTATATGGTAATCCCGAGGGTACCGAGTGCGTAGAGAACTACGTAATTATCAACGGCGTTCCTTACTCTACCAACCCTTCAAGCCAGGCTAAGAAGGAATTCCACGGCTCTTCAATCCCGAAGGTTTACGGTGGATTCAACTTCAATGTAAGCTACAAGAACTTCACTGCCAACGCAGTATTCACATACGCTCTTGGCGGAAAACTTATCGATGGTGTTTACGCCGGCATGATGGCCGCAGGTAAGTCGGCAAGCTCACAGCACGTTGACATCCTCAAGTCTTGGAGCGGCGTTCCCGCAGGTATGACAGAGACCTCTGCAAACCGTATCGATCGCAATGGTATTCCTGTTATCAACTCTGACCTGAACAGCTACACCCACAGCACCTCTTCTTCACAGTATCTGGTATCTTCCAACTACCTGACACTGAAGAACATCTCTGTATCTTACAAGCTCCCCAAGACCATCGCAAAGGCTCTCACAATGCAGAGCATAACCCTTAGCGCAACCTGCGAGAACCTCTTTGTAAAGGCTCATCGCAAGGGTCTTGATCCCCAGCAGAGCTTCGCCGGAAGCCAGAGCAACTATCTGGTTACCCCTAGGGTATTCTCCGCTTCTCTTAACATCAAGTTCTAATCAAAAGAAGGAGTACGAATATGAAAAAATATATAATTATCGCCGCTGCTTCCTTGCTTGCTTTCTCAGCTTGCAAAAAGGATTATCTTGAGACCACTCCTGAGGATTCCGTTGCTCCTGCAACCATCTTCGAGACCACTGACAATGCAAAACTCGCAATCAACGGTATTGCCCGTCTTATGACAAAGCAGTACATGAGCAGCCAGGGTTACAACGGAGAAGGTACCATCAAGACACACTATGGCACCTGGCCGGGTAACAACAGTTCACGTCCTTACACCGGTTTCAACTACATTCACAACTTCACTGCTTATGACCAGCAGAACTACTATGTAGATATCTTTGCATGGTTCTACTACTACAAGCTCATAAGCAACGCCAATACCGTTCTGGCTTACATCGACAACGCAAGCGGTACGGACTCTGACAGAAACTACATCAAAGGACAGGCTCTTGTTTACAGGGCATACTGCTACTTTATGCTCAGCCAGATCTATGCTCCCCGCTGGTCAAGCAGCAATGGTGGCTCAGCAGCTGCCATTCCGCTCCGTCTTGAGCCTAGCACCGAGGCTATGGACAAAGCTAGCCTTGGCGAGGTTTATGCACAGATTTACAAGGACCTTGACGATGCTATCACCCTCTTCGGTCAGTCAGACTATGTACGTCCCGCAACTGACTTCTATCTGCCCGACGTAA
>JBGURN010000155.1:0-35225 GCA_045131955.1 Bacteroidaceae bacterium | reverse complement strand
AGGGTCGTTGTAGACTACGACGTTGATAGGCTGCAGGTGTAAAGGTGGTGACATCAAAGCCGAGCAGTACTAATTGCCCGAATTTTTCCTTGTGTACAAACACTTGTGAAAGTACGCTCAGTGAGTCTTGACTTGGTGGTTAAATGAAAGCATATCGTTTTGTGGCTGCATGTCAACTGTTATTACAAGGTTCTTGTGATTTTGGGCTTCGGCTCAGTCATGCTCAAGCGAGCTTGGCATCACATTCGCCTTGCACCAAAATTCAGGTGGCTATAGCAACGGGGTTCCACCTCTTCCCATTCCGAACAGAGAAGTTAAGCCCGTTCACGCCGATGGTACTGCGCAAGTGGGAGAGTAGGTAGCTGCCGTTTTTAGAGAATCACTTCAGTTTCTAATAGCTGAAGTGATTCTTTTTTTTGTTTACGTACGCACCTGCGTGTCAATCTTGTTCCCCCTAATCCGCAGCCTAGCTGCGAGCTTGAAGGGGACGGTTCTTATTGCGCCAACCAAGCATAAATCGTCTACTCACCTCAATCCTTGATACCGTATAATCACGTACGAACCCGGCCGGGCGCAATAAGAACCGTCCCCAATGTTGTTAGGATTACGTACGCACCTGTGTGTCGATATATAGAGAAAGAGGTGAACCCGTAGGGTCCACCTCTTATTCTTTATCTAATCTTGTTTATTTACCGATATTGACGTGCGTCTTGCCCGATACGCGGCCCTTGTTGCCGCCGCCGTAGACGTTACCTGTGATGTTGATATCCTGGACGGCCTGGGTCCTTGACTGGTTGAGCGGGTTGGTCTCCTGGTCGTTCTCCAGGATTGTCTCCAGGGTGATCTCGTCACGGGTTCCTATGTTGATATAGGTGTTACCTATGACATCGGCCTCATTACCGCCTCCGAATATTCCGCCTATGACTCCTACATCCTGCAGGAGATGTGCGTTCCTGTACTCGGAATTCTGCTCTGTGTAGTGGCCGTTTACCCATCCCTTGACCATGTCAACGTTGATGGTGGGTGAGCCTATCACATCGGCCTGATAGCCGCCTCCGTATATGGTGTCAATCCTTAAGCATGAACGGACGTTGATGACGGGATCTTCAAATCTCTGCTGGCCGTCGGTCTTTACGGTTCCGTCACTGTTGTATCCGTATACTGAGTAGTCGGCTACGTATCCGCCGGCGTAAAGTTCGTGGATGAGTATAGGCAGACATCCGGTCTGTTCTATGTTGATTGTTATTGAACCGTATATGTTACCGGACTGGTTGTTTCCGCCGAATACACGTTCAAATTCTCCACCGGTTATATTCAGTACAATGTTTCCCATTACATCGGCCTTACGTGAGCCTCCGAATATCTCCTGCAGGCCGTCTATGCAGTTCATCTCAATCATGGCCGTACCGGACATGTAGGCTTCGTTAGCGCCGCCGTAAACCTCGTCTACGTCAAATATACAGGTCTGCAGGTTCTCGTCACCAAGAACCACCAGAGCTTCTCTCATAACGTCTCCCAGAGTGTTGCTGCCGCCGAATACGTAGTGTATATGTCCGCCGTATACCATAACGTCGGTCATTCCTATAAGCGGATTGTTTGTAGTGTCTCCATAGAGTACGTACCTGACATTGTTCTTGTCATGGTTGGGGTCCTGATAGAACATGCCGGGAGCCACTGGTGTGCCGTCCCAGATGTCTATACCTACGTCAGCACCCGGGTTGCGCTGGTAGGTTCCGTTTATCTTTATCTTGTCCTTACCGTTTCCGCCGCCGAACACCTGACCTACCTCATATGTACCGTAGATGACAACCTTGGATGCGGGTACAGGAGCTGCGTTACCGCCGCCATAAACCTGAGCTATGCTGATATCTTCACATCCGTCAAGGATCACAAGGCTCTGAGTGTTGGGGTTGGTAGGCTTGTATGAGGCCAGATTGCCGCCTCCGTATACGCCCTGGACCTCATAAACGCCTTGCTGGTGTGACACGCCCTGGTAGGGGACAGTGCTGTTTATGAGAACCTTGATGGGACCGCGCGGAGAACCATACTGGTTGTTGGCGCCGAATATACGTCCTGACAACGGGATGGTATCACGCTGAAGTCCGTTCTGCAGATATTCGTATGTGGTGTGGAACTTAGTTCCTGTGAGCGTGACGTTTACCTTTCCGTTTACCCATGCCTGGATGGAATCGCCGGGGGTGGAACTTAAGAATCCCAGGCCACCGCCGTAGGCATCGCCGTGGATGGTGCCGCCATAAAGCATCACGTTGGTGGAGTCTGATACAGAGGTGTTCACCTGACCAAGAGCAGAACCGCCGTATACATCACCGTATATGACTACGTTTCCGGGGTCCAGACTGGTTCCTACAAATACATATACGTTTCCGCTGATTCCGGTATTATGACCGTAACCGCCGCCATGTACGAACGCATCGGTCTCATTTGATCCTATGGTGCCTCCCAGAAGTGTCACGGTGGCATTGCCGCCTACGGTTCCCTGAGAGTTGCATCCTCCGTAAACTCCGCTTGTTACAGTGCCGGAATGGAGCGTGGTGGTCGTGTTGCCGTCAACGCCGGCATCATTACCGCCTCCGAATATCTTCCTGATTGAACATGAACCCGATACGTCAACAACTGTATTGCCATTAACAGATGCCATGTTTCCGCCGCCGAATACATCATTCAGTATCTGGCCGCCACTGATGTTTACCGTTGAGTTGGTCTGCACGTTGGCCATGTTTCCGCCGCCATACACAGAGCCTCTCACCACAACTGCCATGGCATTTGTGCATGACAGTGCTGTCAGCAGTAAGACAGTAATAGTTGATCTAGATCTGTTGCTCATATGTAGTATTCTTTTTATTCCTTCTTTTATTGTTCCGTTATGTTAACCTGGGTGCTGCCTGTAACCTCAGCCTCGTTTCCTCCTCCGTAGACATCGTTGTTTATGACACCGTCGGTCAGCGTGACTATGGTGTTACCGTCAACTACAGCCTTGTTACCTCCTCCGAATACGTTGAAGGTGTTGTAGTCATAGTTCTTATCGGTCTGCTGTCCGCTGGCAGCTATGTTAACCTCAATATCGCCTGTTACTCCCGATGCATCACCGCCACCGAATACACCTCCGGTCTGGGCCGATGATACCGTGCCGTTCTCATTGAACTCGAGTCCCTGGATGACTGAGCTGCCCTGGATGTTGAGCTCTATGTCACCGTTTACGGTACCCAGGTTCTCAAGTGAGACGGTGGTGTAGCAGTACCACTTGCCGTCATACTGGAATGCGGGCTTGCTGGTGCTCACTCCGTCAGGAATGACTACACCGGCGGGAGTGACTACATTGGTTGTGGAGTTCTTGTAACACCAGGTGTATTCGCGCACGACATCTCCATCGGTCCTGTATGATACGCTACCGTTATGGCATACGCCGGCTCCGTCACGTTTGGGGTAGGAGACGGTGCTCTTGTCATGTACCTTGAATGACGGTACCGATGCAGAATAACCTGCGCCGAAAGCGCTTCCTATAACCTGAGTGGTGCCGGCCAAGGTCGATGTCACCGTACCGTTCACCAAAGCCAGGTTGCCTCCTCCATAGAAATTATGCAGGACTGTACAGTCGGTCAGGTTATTGGTTACGTTACCTGTGGTGGTCGTGCCGAACTGAGCCCAATGTCTGTAGGTTCGTGCTACAGCATCATTGCCCAGACCGTTAGACTGGTTGAATACCTCAAACTCGAACTCGGCATGATAACCTTTATTGTTGTCATATGTGACCGATGAACCCTGGTTGGATATAGGATTGAATGCGTTGAATCCGTATTGGCCGTTCCAGTCATTCTCATTAGGCATATCGGTAGGAGTCTGGTCAAGGATCTGTTCGCGGTAGAGGTTGGTTCCTCCGTTTCCGCCGCCAAAGAACTGGTTGAATACGGTTCCACTGGCATTGGTGGTGACGGTTCCGCTTGTTCCTACCTTGGGACCTCCACAATATTTGCTGAGTACAATACTGTTATTGATTGTCACCTCAATGTTGCCGGCTACAGGGTTGTTGCTGTTTATGCCTCCTCCGTAGAACTCGTCGATTACGGAGTTGTCTATCTCAAAATGAACGTTGTTGCGGACAGCCTCCATTCCGGCACCGGCCATGAGACCGAACCGTCCGCCGTTGGTATAGCAGTGCGGGCTGTCGTTATATGCGTTCGATGTGGTCAGGTTGGTCCAATAGATTCCGGTAAGGTAGAACTCCGGGTAGTCACCTCCCATAACACTTACAGCGCAATGGCGTGTAATGGAGTGGAGTTGAGTATGGCTGCCCGGGGTGAATCGTTTCATCCAGACGTGGCCGCCAAGTATGATGTTCCTGGTCCTTGCCAGTGTGACACCGTTATTGGTACCGTGCGCTACAATCTGTTCAAACTGTCCGCCGTTAAGGATCAGAGGCTGTTGTCCGGTGTGATTCACCTGGTTTGACATATACTCAAACTGAGTGGTATGCATGAACGATGTCTCCGTTATCTCAAAATGACCTTCAGGTACGAATATACCCAATGCGTATGCGTAAGTGTCATGACGCATGGCAAGACCTAGCTCCGGAACGGGGAGGAAGTCAAATCGTATGGGCATCATGGGCAGTCGGTTGGTTCCGGTACGCCACTGCAAAGGCAGGCAGAAGTCCGGCTCGTTGTCCAAATCAAAGTCGGCACTCATGATGGTGAATCCGCCTACGCAGCTATTACCCATGGGAATGTCATTCTGTGCATGCAACGGGTAGTTTCCGACCAATACGACTGCCTGGTCGAATACATTGCATGACTTGTCGGCCTTGACATCGGTCATGAGAGTATTGAAATCCTCATATATGGATATGCCGCTGAACGGCATGGTGGCCGATAACGAACCGGCCGGTGAGAACGCGATTCCGTAGTTTTTGGTAGCTGTCACACTGACACGCTCCAGGGCATGGTCCTTTCCGTTCAGATAGAACGCCTTACCCCAGTATGCCTCGATGGTGATGGCCGTTACGCCCTCAGGGACATAGTAATAACCTCCCTGGGCAAAGGCACGTCCGTCGTTGCTGTCATAGATATCCTTGGCAGTACAGTTGCGGTCTGCGTAGTTGTAACCGCTCTCCCAGTTCTTGCTGAATGCGTTACGCGTGCGGCCGTCGTCGGTTACTGCCGTAATCTTCCAGCCGGTGACGGCGTTGGTGGTGTAGTTACCCCAATAACGTTTCTTGAAATCGGTCTCATTCGGATCTCCGAACACATCATTGTAATAGGGCAGCTGTATCTTGTAGTAGCCGTAGTCATAGTTGAGCGTATCCATCTCTGTTATGACAGGATAGACGGTTGTCGTCTTGGATGTCAGACCCGATATGGTTCCGGGATAGGATCCTGTGTTGACTGTCACAGTAAGGGTGCCGTGACTCTTGCCGCGGAAAGGTGCTGCTGATGAGCGTGCCTGCCAGCCTCCGGCTCCGTTATTGGCTTCGGGATCCCATGTGCGGGTGGGGTCGGGATTTATGATAGACGGATATCTGCCCCACTGTTTCAGGACAGGATAGGGGGCCAGGGATGGGTCAAGCACCCACTTTGCTATACCTACCTGCTCCACGAGTTCATCGGAGGGTGCTACGGCATTAGTTCCGCTTACCCACCAGGTGCAGAGCCTGCGGTTGCTGTTCAGTATGCTGCGGTAGTACTCAAAACGTGTCAGGTTACGCTCCTCGGCCGGCCATGAACGGTTGTAATTGGCCAAAATGAAATCATCATCGAACAAGGCTGACTCGCGGTAGTAGTTATAGTTGTTGATAGCTGTGGCTCCGCTGTTCTCAATCACATTTCCTCCGTATACGGGGAATTTGGTTCCGGCTCCGGTAATCTCACCGTAGAACATGCAGTTCACCACGATGGTTTTGATGTCGGTCATGGTCGATGTCTGGGCGTTGTTGCCCACTATGCCGCCCATCATGGAGCCTCCGCTTACGTTGGCGTAGCTGAAACAGTTTATGATACGTGCCTTGCCGTCAAGCAGACCTACCAAACCGCCCACATTACGGCTGCCGCTCACTGAACTGCCCGTAAATCCGGTAATATCGCCGCTCTGGTCACGTGTAGTTGTGGTGGGAAGTATACCGCAGTTGTAGATGATTGTCGTTCCAAGGGCTTTGTTGCAGATTGCGCCTGCATCACCGTCTGTATCGCCGCTTACGTTAACGTCTTTGAGTATGACGTTCTTTATTATTCCTCCGTCAACGTTGTTGAACAGAGGATGGCTCAATCCGCTTATGGTGTATAATCCGCCATCGAATGAGCCTTCAAAGGTGCTTATACTGCACTCATATCCGCTGGCGTCGATATCGGCAACGACCAGACAGCTGTCCTGGGCCTGTATCCTGCTCAGGTCAGCGGCACTGTCTATGAATAGAGCCAGGGCTGCTCTATGGATTACGACGCATGAAGCTTGTTTGCCTGCCTCCTGTGCAATAGCCTTGATGGTTATGCTGCCGTTGCCGTCAGGTAATGTGAAAGGTACGGTATAAGGCGTATCGCTGTCAGAAGGTGTGGATCCGTCAGTGGTGTAGTATATGTTTCCGGTGCCTGTAATGGTAACGGTATTTCCGTTGACTGTAATGACAGGGGCCAGGGATTTTGCCGTGTGGTTGAATGACGTGATGTTGTCAGACCTGGTGTTTCCGAAGTATGAAACAGCCTGTATGGTGGCATTGGTGTTCAGCTGGAACGGTGCGCTGTAAAGCGTTCCGTTGGTGTTGCTCGGCTCGGAACCGTCGGTGGTGTAATAGATAATGGGCCCTTCGGGACCGATGGCAATGGTGTTGCTGCAGTCATCGGACAGTGAGATGACGGGGTCGGGGGGAGTACCCAGAGTATAGACTGATTCCGATGCCACACTTGACATGACAATTCCGTAGCGCTCAATCACGACTTTGAGGACTCCGTCAGCTGCCACGGTGTAACCGTTCGCATCCATTATGCTGCTTGATGCATCGGGATCGGCCTGGGTGCCGTCACCGAATGTATATCGGATATTGTATCCTGCCGGTAACCCGTTGTTGACGGTTACCGTTGCCCTGCTGTATTGATTGACCGCATTGATGACGGGTGCGTCAAACAGCGCGGCTTCCCTGTTGAACTGCGAACCTATGTCGGTGCCGTTCATACCACCTATAAGACCGCTGTGGTAGGGCGCTTTGTTGTTGGTGGAGCCATTATAACTGTCCTGGTTGCTTCCGGCAACGTTCAGGTACATGGAGTTGTTCTTGGGCTTGATCTTTACAAAAGTGCTCAACGCCGTAATCTCAAACTTGTGTGCATCACTGAGTGTGGATGTCGTCTCCAGATGTACGAACTTACGGCGTGCATTATCACCTGTATAGGTGGGGATAGGCATATACACCATATATTTGCCGGTCAGGGCATGTACGATGTAGTAATAATTAGCCTCGTTCTCAACAGGAATCAGCAGCCAGATGCCGTTCGGAATCTGACCGGTCTTGTAGGTCGTTATGAAAGGCAGCTGAGGATCACCGTTCTGATGTGAGTAATCCGGAGAGTAGTAAGCATCTTCGGCATTGGCACGCTGCGGATTAGCGGCAGGAACCATATAGTAATCGGTCGTGTTATTCCTGATATACCATATTCCGGCATAGGGATGGTCCTGACCAAAAATGGGCGCTGCCCCTGTAATAAGGAACAGTATGAAAAGAGTGAGGAGCCGACCTGTCCTAAAGCCGGTGCCTGATGCTGATATCCTGTCTCTCTTATACTGTTTCATAATAAACCTCAATGAATGTTCACTGTTGTACTTCCGCCTACAACACCTTCATTACCTCCGCCGAACAAGCTGCCTTTTATCTCAACGTCATCCGTGACAGTGACTGTCGTGGAACCCACTACAGCACTCTCGTCACCACCTCCATAGACATCGTGATCGATGGAGGTGGTTCCTTCTATGGTCAGATTTACCAGACCCTGGACAGTACCCAAATCCTGGAAATTGATGGTCGTATAGAGATGCTTGCCTGTGTCGTCAAAGGCAGTAGCGTTGCTGTTCACTACATCACGGTGTTCCCAGGTGAATTCCTTGGATACCGGCGGAACTCCTTTCTTGAATACACCGGTCTTTTCATTGTAAGTGGGTTGGCTTGCAAATACCGATTTGGAGTATACGATGGCAGGGGGTACACTCGCTGAGAATCCGGCACCGAATACACTTCCATGTACGATGCAGTCAGTGAGTGTTGAGACTGCGTTTCCTGCAACCTTACCCAGACTGCCGCCTCCGTAATAATTGTCGTTAATGGTACAATCAGTCAGTGTTGAGGTGACGTTGTTCACCTGCGCTATGGAGAGTGTGGCGTAGTTTACATAGAAACGTCCTACCGTCTTGTCATTGGAACCCTCAAAATGCTCGTACTCGTAGTTGATGGCAATACCGAGGTTGGCGTCATACTTGCCGCGCTTGTTGCTGCCGTTATCGGCACTGAACGTGGTGGCTATGTTGCTGTTCCAATCGTAGTTTGTCTTATCGAACTTGTTGAATGTGTTATTCCTTACAAGTGAGGTTCCGCCATAGCCGGCTCCAAAGAATGTACCGAATGTGCAGTTGGTGGCTGTCGTGCTCACACTCTTTCCGGAGCTCATGTTGCCGAACTTGGGACCGCCGCAATAGCGGTTGGATACATGGCTGTTGCTTATGGTGACCGATATATTACCGGTGATAGGTTTCTTGTCATTGATGCCGCCGCCGTAGAAGTCTGTGATATCGGCATGGTCAATGAGCCAGTACACATCGCCGTTTATCAGTTCCTGTCCCGAACCGGCCAGCTCGCCGAACAAACCTCCGCTTATGTAGCACTCCGCGTTCTCGGCATATGCGGGGGCGCTTGGCTGGAAGTAACCGGACAGGTAGAACTTTTCATATTCACCTCCTGTAACGGATATGGGAATTCTATGTGTCTTGGTGTTCTTCTTATCTATATGGCAGCCGTTGTTGAACATCTTGAACCAGACGTTTCCGCCCACGTGGAAGTAGAGCGTGTGCTCAACCGATCCTTCGGTACCGTTTGTTGATACCATCTGTTCAACTACACCGCCTAGCAGTATGACCGGAGCCTTGCTCGCGGTTTTGTACTCGTTGTCATACTCCAGCTGTGAGAATCGTATGAAACTGGTGTTGGTCACCTCAAGCCAACCCCTCCACTTGTGGTTACCCATGATACCCATATAGGTGGTGCTGGTCTTTTTGTGAGCCATGGCGGTGCCGGGCACATTGACAAAATCAAAACGTATAGGGGCCAGCTGTTCACCCTTTCCGCTGTTGAATATGAAACTGTAGTCGGGCTCCAGATCCTGGTCCATATCCACTGACATGATGGTGAAAGGCTTGTCGGCGGTTGAGGGCGTACCTTTCTGGTGATAGTTTCCTACCAGGACTATGGCATTGTCATATACCGTGGAACCGGACAGGGCGCCAAGTGCATTGGCGAATGCGGTGTAAACCTTCTGCTGGTCACCACAAATGGCGTACTGATTGTTATTGACATAACGTGTGCCAAAGTCAGTGACACCCTTGGATGTCTCGTAACCGTAGCTGTCATAGTAGGCGTCGCTCAGGTATGCGGCTGTTCCCCAATAGGGCTCGATATCAATTGCCGTGACTCCGTCGGGAACATCAAAATAGGCACCCTGGGAGAATACGCGGCCGCTCTGTGAATAGAGGTCCTTGGCATAGGTGGTACGGTCGGCGAAATTGTAACCCGGTGCATCCTGGCTGGTTGAGAACGTTCCCTGAGTACCTCCGGTCATTGCAGTGATCTTCCAGCCGGTCACAACCTTGTTGCCGGTACAGTTGCCGGTACCCACTTCATCGTAGTAGGGCAGCTGAATCTTGTCGTAATTGAAATTAAAGTTCGCCGTATCCTTATCGGTACGCTTGCGGGTTATGGAGCTCTTGCCGCTCCTTATGGCAGCGCCCGTAGGATAGCCGGTACCCAGGCTGATGTTAACTGTCAGCTCACCCATGCTCTTGCCCTGGTCGCGCCGGGTGACTGAACTGCGGCTTACCATTGTCCCGCTTTCGGGATCAAAGGTATTGTCGGGGTCGTAGTTGACTACCGAATAATAGAAATCCTGTACCTTGAGTATAGGATAGGGGGCTATGCTTTTGTCGAGAACCCATTTGGCCATCTTGGTGCGTGCATCGGCCTGAACGGAACCGTAGGCGTACCAGCTGGCCAGCTCGCGGTTGGAGTTAAGCAGATAACGGTAGAACTCAAAACGTACCAGATAGCGTTCCTCGGCGGCCAGGGCACGGTTATAATGGGTCTCTATAATCAGACCGTTCTGGCTGAAAGGAGCCTCAAAGAGGAAATAGTTGTAGTTGTTGAGTTTGGGGGTATCCTCATTGCTGATCTCCAATCCTCCGTAAATGGGGTAGATCTCTCCTCCGGGGATTATGTCACCATAGAACATGCAGTTCATGACCATGGTACGGATATCGGTGGACTTGGATGCATAACTGTTGTATCCGACTATACCACCCTTTACGGTACCTCCCGTTATACGGCCGAAGTTGTAACAGTTGATTACGCGCGATGTGCCGTCAAGCAGTCCCACAAGACCTCCGGTATATCCGGTTCCTCCCACCGTGCCGCTCAGGATGCCGCAGTTGTAAATACGTGACGCACCTGTCGCGGTTGATGTTATGGCGCCGGTGTTACCACCGTAACTGCCTATGTTTACATTCTTGAGTACGAGGTTGCGTACGGTTCCTCCATTGATGCTGGTGAACAGAGGGCGGAGCAGACCGCTTATGCTGTAGAATGTGCCGTCAGACTTGGATGAGGCCTCGAGTATACCGCTGAAATTCTGGATGTCTGCATTGAATCCTGATGCGTCGATATCGGCCACGATGATATAATGTCCCGAAGCTGTCATAGCCTCAAGGCCAGCCAGGTCATTCACCGGAGTTTGTGCATAGGTTCCGGTAGATATCAGTAAAGGCAGTATCAATGCCACCAAAGGACATAGTATTCGTCGCAGCATACAATCAAGGCTCGTTTAAAGTTGTTATCGTGCAACTGCAATCTTCCTGTTGTTCACAATGTAGACTCCACGACTGTTCACGGGAACAGATATCCTGGTGTCCGGCTGGATTGTGAACTGCTTGAGCTGACGGCCCGAAACGGTAGTGATCGTTACCGTTGTGGCGTACTCAAGAGTACTCTCTATGCAGATGTTCATGTTGTCTGTATATATGTTCAGTGCACGTTCTATAACAATATCCTCCATAGGCATCTGTCCGTCGGTATATCCGATGAACAGGGCATCTGCACGGGTACCTCTCATAGGAGCACCGCTGCCACCGTTGCCCTCGGTCAGGTAAGCACGGAACGGAACGGTCACGGTGTTGGCCTGGCCTGACTTGCAGAACTGGCTGCCCTCAGCGTTGAGCAGGAGGGTGGTGGCCGATGCAAGAGTCTGTGCCTGATAGGTAGGATGGTAGGTATAACCACCGACTGTGCGTACGTTGGCGTAGTCCTGATCCGTGACTCCTATGGTCTGTTCATCCTTTGATACGAATGTCAGGGTCTGCTTGGAGAGCTGGTAAGGAGCTGAGTTAGGTGAGGTGGCGGTGTTCCTTGCAATGAACTCACCACTCATGTCGAACTCATAGTACCTCTTGCTCGGGAATCCGATCAGATAAGGCTCGGCGGCTGCGTAGAAGGGATAATCCTTATATTCTACGCTCTGGTTGTAGTACTCCTGATAATCGTCACCGTGAGCATCCTTCTTGCTGTTGTTGCTGTAGTAGTAGCTCCACAGGAAGGTGTTCTCGTAAAGTATGTCGTTACCGACTGCCTTGTCAACGGCGCGGAACTTAAGCGTATTGTTCTGAGCATCGACCTCATCTGGCGTACGCAGCCAGTACTCGTGACCCTTGATGCTGCCCTGATAGAAGTGTGTCACTACACCCTTCTGGCTTGTGGTTACCACACCTGCGGTGAACGGCAGGCTTATGGTCTCCCAGCCCTGACCGGCACTCGTTACGAATGCATCGGGAGTACGCTGATACCACATGAGGTGATCGTCATCGATAGAGTAGGCTATAGGAGCGTTGAAGTCCTGCAGGTCTACCAGATACTGGTCATTGAGAGCCGTGAAGCCGGTTCCGTCATAACCTACTATATGACCATGTACGTTTTCGATGTCGACTACAGATATCTTTCTTATGCTTCCGAACTCATCGGTTGTGCTGTAGGTGTCATATGAAGGCTCCTTGAAGTAACCGTTGAGCACCGTGATGGTCTGAGCATCGGATGCGGGAACATAGATGAGCAGGTTACGTGTTATACCCTGTACACCCTTGATACCGGTAAGACCGTCATAGTCACGTACGGGCATGTAATTGCCGGCCTGGTCGGAGTAGGGCGCATCGTTGTAGTCGGTCAGGTCAAGAGCGGTCAGGTTCTTGTGTATGACGTTCTCCTTGTAGACGTCATCCAGAGCCAGACTGTCGTTGAAGTATACCATGTTGCCGGCCGATGCCACGCTGTTTCCGTAGTAACCCTGTGCACGGTATACACGGTTGGACCTCTTCTCCAGTCGGCCGGACTTGTTCTCGTATGCCACGGTATGTGAACCGGTACCTACGGTGTAAGAGGACTTGGCGGTCTTTATGGCAGCCTGCGGGTGGTCGTCATGTGTACCACGGTTGTCATAGCTCAGACGCTGTCCGAACAGGATGTAGTCATCGGGCCAGATAGGTGTGTACTCCTGGCTGAACCTGTTCAGACGCTCGTCGGTCACGGTAGGTATCTGACCCTTGGCGTAACGGTAGTCACCGTCATGGTAGAAGTGCTCCACATAACCCATCTTCTTGCCCGATACATGAACCGTATGTTCATCGGTCCACGGACGGAACTGGGCATATGTGTTGTTGTAGTATGCGGTATCAACACGGAGTGAATCGAGATCCTTGACCATGTAATGATACTCATATCTGTCAGGAGTTGACTCAGTAACGGTCTGGTCCTGATAACGTTTCTCCAAA
Organism: Bacteroidaceae bacterium; assembly: GCA_045131955.1. Classification (GTDB taxonomy): domain Bacteria; phylum Bacteroidota; class Bacteroidia; order Bacteroidales; family Bacteroidaceae; genus Colenecus. The sequence continues at coordinate 22,154 of JBGURN010000155.1, read as the reverse complement.
TAATAGAGGTTCAGGGCGTAAGCTACCTTACCCTCCAGGAACTCTGTAGAGTCGCTTCCGGTAACACCGGCGCGGGCTGCAGCCGATGTGAACTCCTGGTTGTTGTAATAACTGTTCACGATCACGCCGCTGTTCTGGCTGGCAATCAGAGGATTGACAGGATTCGGGGCTGTCGTAGATACCCAGGTGTTCTCAATCTGACCGCCGTTGTCAGAGATACCGCCGCTTGTGAACGAACCTATAACACCCAGGTTGTATACCTTGGCATCGCAGGCATATCCTATCAGTGACTTGTTCAGGCCCATGACGGTATGACCCTGTCCGTGGATTGTTCCCCTGAAGCAGTTGGCCTGGCTGGTACCCAGCTGATGTCCGGTCCAGTCAGTATATGCCTTAGGCTCAATATCGGACTGTATGATGAACTCAAGGTTCTCAAGACCGGTCACTACATCATTCCTGTTGAAATCCGATGCAGGATTTACGGAGAGGGCGAACAAATCAGACAGAAGGTCGAGTTCGCTCTTGCCTGTAAGACCGGCCGATGTCAACTCATGGTTGTCGACATAGATCTTGGGTGCTCTCTTGGTGATTGCGAGGGCTGTATCTACGTAGAGGTAATGAGGATCGTTCATTACAGCCTCCAGACGGTGGTAGTTGGCCACTGACAGAGGAGCTGTGTTGGAGTAGGTCTTACCTGCGTATGTCTTGGCGTAATAAGCAACCAGATAACCGTCATTGTACCAGTAGAGAGGTCTGTTACCGTTGTCATACTCCTGGCCGTTACGGTGATAACGTGCATCCTCCTCGTTCTCGTAGATCTCCCATCCGCCGCCAAGGATATCGAATGCACCCGGATGTACGGTAGGATGCTTGAGCTCAATGGTCGCGCTGGGCAGTACCGTAGCGGGAGGTGCTATGGCGTCAATCTGCGGAACACCGTCCTCAAAGTGCAGACGTATGTTGACGATATGTCTCTCCTGCTGGGTCTCGGTGTTGAATCCGTTATCATATACCTCGGTGTAGTTGTATCGGTACTCAACGGTTATGATACGGTCCTGCTGGTAATCGAGTATGACAGACTGGCGAGGCACGTAGAGTGTCGATGTCTGCATAGGTGATTCACCCTCAAGACGGAATCCGATCTGCTTGTTGGGCAGTCCGTCAACCTGACGCAGAGGATTACCCTCGGCATAGGTTCTGTTACCCTCGGAGAATGCACCGCCACCCATGATGGTGCCGATGGGCACATCCTGACCGACAGGGATAGAACGTGCCTGTCCGTTGGTGATGGTGTTGTTGGCGCCACGCTCCAGATAGTACAACGGGTCATTGGCACCGCGTCCGCCCTTCTCACCTACTACAAAGTCCTCAACGCAGTAGTAATAGAGACACTCCTCATTGAAGTTCACTACGTCTATGTAGTACTGCTTCTGTTCGTTGGTAAGGAGCAGGAACTCACTCTCGGGAATGGTATGGCCCGATGTGTACTGCTTCTCACCTATCAGGAGGGTGTTCTTTACGATGTAGGTGGGAACATGCTCCTTGACAACAGTCACCTTGTTTCCAAGGTTCTGGCTGAGCAGGTAGTCATATTCAGTCTCGGAGATGGTACGTCCGGCCTCATATGTGGAGTCACCTATAACCACTGTCTCACCGGCATTGACCGTGATGGTAGCCTTGTGCTTGTAGTAGATAGGTCTCCAGTGGATAATCTCGTTAGGTATATCCTCGTACTCCTCTCTTGTAAGCAGTGAGTCTCTTGCTATGGTATGATTAATACCGTTCTCATCGGTATAGGTCAGATAGTCATTGCCGATCTGCCTTGCCCTGAAGTTGATGTCGGTAAGGAGACTGTAGTCTGTTGTTCCGGCTGCTGTTCCGTCAGGGTTAGAGTAGAGAGCCAGGTTCGGGTTGAAGTTGGCACGCAGGGCATCGAACGAATCATAATTGTATGTGAAGTACTGTCTGCGCTCGACGGAATCCAGGTCGCAGAACTTCAGAGCGTCGTAGTTGTGACCCTCAAGGAAGTAGGTACCTCCGAACAGACCGCCTCTCTGGCAGATGTAAGCCTCATCAAACGATGCGGTATAGTCGCCCTGGTAACGGATACCCTTAAGGGTGAATCCGGTTGCGTCAATACTGTCGCTGTACATGAGCTCACCGTTTACGATTGACTGCTCACCCGGGAATATGAGGGTGTTGATACAGATCAGGGCCTTGCTGAACTTATTCTTGAGGTCGGCGCTGAGTGTGTTGTATACGCTGTCGTTGATGTAACCGCCGCTCAGTATGTGTTTGGTCGATGAGTTGAACGGAATGTTCAGGTCCTCACGTGCCAGCCACAGGTTCTCGAACTTGGCCTGCTTGGCCGGATTGACGAGCTCCGGATGTTCGGTTACGATGGCGTTCTGGTCATTGTAGGTCTTCTTTCCGATTATTGATCCGTAGTCATAAGTCCTCTGACCGTAAATACCTGTAGTGTTACAGAGCATGCTCGGGCCCTCTACATAGAGGGTCTTGTCCTGAGCTGAGAGCTTGTTGTAATCCCTGAGCATAATGGTCCTCTTGACTGTTGTTCCCGGAGTCTCGAGCGTGTAATGGTCATTCCAGTTGTCGGGGTTGCTATAGTCGAGAGTGAGCAGGAATCCGCGCTGGTTGGATACCGCATTGGTAAGACGTACCAGATGGGTAGTGGTAGTGTCGACATCGGTTATGGCGTCTCTACCTCTTGCGGGGAGTGCCTCGTACTCGGCGGGCAGCAATACATCGCCTCTCTTGAATGAGCGGTCACCGATTTCGCAATCAGCTATGACTACGTAGGTCTGGTCGGTAAAGTAAGCCTGTTCCGAAGGCAGCAGATGCTCATAATCCCATGCACTGATAGGTTCGTTAATCTTGTATGTGGTGTGATTTGAACCTATGTAGATGGAGTCGGTAGCCTTAAGCGGGTTATCCTCAGTGAACCTCTGGTATGTCTGGCTGTTGATATGAGTCATGCCTACAAAGTATGCGTACTTGTTAGGTTTGACGGATATAAGCTGCATCTTGCTGTTAGCCTGCGGATTGATTACCATAGGAACAAAGTCGTTAGCCTTGTAGGGCTGAGCGGCGCTGGTATATGCCGATATATACTGGTTGTATACGTAGAAGTCACCCTTCACGTACCAGTAGTGAGCCTGGCCGGCCCTCTCGGTATGGTCACCGGTATTGGGATAGCAGTCGTCGACAATACGCTTGGCTGAGTGTACAAAGTTACCTGATGTCTCCACATCACCGGACTCGCCGCTGTACTGGAACATCTTGTATGATATGGCACCCAGGTTACTCTGAGCCAGTGTAACCTGATTGTTACCTGTGAGAGACCTGGCCTTGTGTATGTTGCGTGCATATACGTAACCGCCACCCTCACCGGTCTTTACGTTAACCAGGTCAAGTTCAATTACACCATTTATGGGACCGTATTCCTTGAGGCCGGCCTCATTGAGGGAATCCACAATCTCCAGATATACACCCGATGCAAGGGCTATCTTGTTGTGGCTGGATCCGTTGTTACGTATGTTTTCTGTCAGATGTGCGGTCTTGTACTCCAGGTATGTCTTGCCGTCGGCCTTGAGGTCCTCGGAGTCAGCGCTGGTGAGACGTGTGGCGGTATGGAAGTCCACATCGGATGTTACGGCACCGAGCAGGTTAACCACGTTGTAGATACCAAAGTAGTTACCCTGGATGGTGTCATGCTCCATCTTGTTGAGCGACAGCTCCTTTACACGGTTTATGGTGTAATCGGTGTAGTCAATCACATCAGGCACACGGTCACGGGCACCGCGCAGAACCATTCGGCTGCCGAATACGCCGCAGAAATCGGTACGCTGTATGGTGTTCATCATACGTCCGGCATACAGAGTACAGAAACCGGCGGGAATCCAGTGTGAGATCTCATCGGGGAACAGGTCCTCCATGTTCTGATACTCGGCAGCAGAGAGCTGGGTGCCGGCTATGATCTGCTGGTTGTTGAAGTAGGGGCTGGTATATGTATCCTTAGCCTTGTACTTGATCTCGTAATAAGCCTTCTCTCTACGGTTCAGGTTGTCATAAGCCTCAAAGGTGAGCTGCTGGTCGAGCGTGTAGTAGTCGGTACCGTAGTTGGTGATGTTCAGCTCGCGGTATCCGTCTACGAACGTGAGGTTACCGTCGCCGTACAGACCACCCACACCGTCATTACTGATCAGGATGAGGTCCTTACGGAACAGGTCAACGACCGATGCCGTGGCGTTACCGTAGATGGTCTTGGCGTTGGCATAGATCTTATCACTACCGGCCGATACGTTACCACCTGCGAATATGGCGTTCTCGATTGTGATACCTGTCTGGTCCAGCTTGCTCCACTTGGCCTCATCGGACTTGAGGATATATGTTATCTTCTCGGTCGGGACATACTCGCCTCTGCGGTAGAGCACTCCGTCAAGAGTTATGTCATCAAGAGCCTTGGAGTAGGCCGATACAAGCACGCGGCAGTCCTCGGTCATCTGACCGTTCTTGTAGTAGTAACCGTCGCTCTCCTTGTGGCTGTCTGAATATACATAACCGATGTTACCGCCGCCGAATACGTTACCGTAGCCATTCTGGTAGTTGGAACGTGTACCTACTGTTCCGCGGAATATGTTGACTTCGGTGGTACCGAATACGTAACCGTCAGTGTACTCCTGGATTATCATCTCCTTGGGGACGGTGATCAGGGTGTAGGTGAATCCGCGGCCGCCGCCGAATATATTGCCTATTACGGAACCTCCGTACATGAAGATGTGGGTGTCACCGGCACGTGTGATGGAGTTGAGTTCGTGCAGACCCTTGCTGTTAAGTCTGGTATCACCGATACCTACAGCTGCAATCTCACCGCCGCCGTACAGACCGTTACGGATGGTACCGCCGTACATGTATACCTCACTGCGGTCTACCGTGGCGCCGCCACCGAATCCGGCACCGTAAAGGTTACCGTTCTCACGGAGCTGGACATCGGTCTCGCTTGTGTATTCAACGATCTCGTCCTCTACGTCATCATACCTGTAACCCACATAACCGTTGTTCATCTTTACTCTCGATGAACCGTAGACGGCTGCATACTCACCGCCGCCGTAAACGCTGCGGAGAACTATAGGATTACCGTTGTATATGTCGGTATATTCCGATGCACCTATCTCGACCATGGTCTTGAGGGCACCCTTCTGTGAACCGCCGTCAGTACCGAGAATACCCATGTAACCGCCGCCGTATACGTTGTTCACTATACCGCCGTTGATGCGTACATATGCGCTTATGGGAGACTGGGCTGCAAGTGACTGGGGCGCGTTGGCATCGGATGTGGTCATGTTACGTACGGGACCGGCATAACCGCCGCCGTAGATCGAACCCTCAACCGTACCGCCGGTCACGTTGATGTAGGGTGAACCTGCCACAAGAGCCTGCTGTCCGTAACCGCCGCCATAGACACTGGATGTTACCTGAGCGCCGCGATCTACATTGATGTAGGTGATACCCTGGACTGTCTCGGCTGCCTTCCACTTACCCTTGTTGGCTCCGTCAATCTCAGTGAGGACAATCTGTCCCTGCTCAAACTGAAGGTCGGCCGATGTCCAGTGGGCATACTGGCTGACTGAGGGATAGTATGAGGTTACTGCCTGTCCGAGTTTGTTGTACTGGATGTAAACCTTACCGTCACGACCGCCGCCGTACGCGTTGGCTACCTTGGCGCCGTTGTTCAGGTAAACCTTACTGAAACCGGTAACGGTGTTGGCACCGTGGCCGCCGCCGAATATGTCAACCGGATGACCCGACTCATTGGTAACGTGTGCGTTGATGAGCAGCATGGTGCCCTTGACGGCACGCTCACTGCGGTTACCGCCGTAGATGGCGTCCTCAACGTGTGCGTTGCCTGAGTTGAATGATATGATAGACTGGTCTACATCGCAGGGAAGCTGGCTGTCAGATCCCTTACCGCCGCCGTAAATGGCAGTGGCTGAGAATGTTGAACCTGCGGGAATGTTCACCTTGGTGGTGTCGCAGTAACCCTCGTTGAACGAACCTCCGTATACGAAAGCAGCCTTACCTCCGTAGAGGTTAAGGTTGGTCTTGGATGCACCTGCATATGAGCCTGCGCCGTAAATGTTGAGGGCGTTGTTCTGAAGGTTCTCATATGTATAGATGTTGGTCACGTTGCTGGCGTAACTTACAGACAGGCCGTTTGCCGTCGATCCGTATGATGCACCGAATATGTTGTTGAAGTTACCGCGCTCAGCGTAAACCCATGTGCTGTCAACCTGTGAATAATAACCGCCGCCGAATACGTTCTGGGCCAGATGTCCGTCACGGTTCTCTGAAGACTTGAGAACCACGGTCGTGCGTGTTATGTCAACTATGCCGACCCTGTTACTCCAACCGCGTCCTCCGCCGAATATGTTCTTGATGCTGTCGTTGAGGTTATCGGATGCGGACTCAATGCTTACGAGTGAACTTGTAAGGGTAGGATAGTGGAATCCCTGTGCGCCGGTCTTGGCTGCGTAGCTGGAGTAGTTGTAACTACCGCAGGCACCACCGTAGACGTCGCCCTCGACTGAACCTGACAGATAGCTGAGGTATGAGTTGGCAGTGAAGGTCTTGGTCTCACTGTTTATGCTCTTGGAGTAGTTGTTGGTACCCTGGATCTCACCTCCAAAGTCATTGGCGGCATATACGTTGTTCTCAACATGGATACCGTCCAGGATTACGCTTGTGTAACTGCCGATGTTCGCGTTACATGCACCGGCGATGGCGTCATATACGCTACCGCCGTTGAGCAGGAGCTGGGTGTGACCGCTTACGGGACCCTCGAATCCGCCGCCGTAGATCTTGCTTACGGTACCGCCGTTCTGTGTGATGGTGGTGTTGCCGGTTACGAGACCCATCTCGCCGCCACCGAATACCTTGAGGATGTTTCCGCTGCCGGATATGTTGACCGATACGTTACCCTGAACGGTTGTAGAGCTACCGTAACCGCCACCGAATATACTCAGAGGCGTGGCGAACACATTGTCCCTGATATCTGGAAGGACAGCCAGCTGCTGTGCCGAGAGTCCTGAAAGGGCATTGCCTGTGAGTTCTACGGTCACGTTACCGTTTATGATACCGCTCTGGTAGCATCCGCCGTATATGTTGCCTCCGGTGGTCATTCCAGCGGTTATGGCAGTGGGAGTATATGTGAATACGTGGTTGCTGAGTGTCAGAGTCGCGGGGATGAGCCTTACTCCGTTTATCTGCAGGCGGACCTTATTGGCATTGAAGGTGGTAAGACCGCCGGTGTGGGCTGCGTTATAGACCGATGCCAGAACGTTGGCGTTGTTACAGCCTCCCACAATCTTGTTGAAAATGATGAGACGGTTCAAATCATATGAGAACTGTCCTGCAGCACTCATGCTACCTACGTTACCTCCGTAGAAGAATGAACCGATCCTGGCTGAATAGTCCTGATAGTCATTCGCATAAACCAGGGTGGGCTGGAACGGCATATCCACAGCCAGCATGTACTTGTCAAACTGAACCTGGTCTGTGAGGGTGAGGGTGCTGTAGTCGCCGTCAGCATATCGGGCCAGAGTATCGGCCTGAACCATGTTCTCACCGTTGTTGCCAAGGAATATGCCCGATGCAGTCACATATGAACCCAATGTGAGGGTGGGGGCTGTACCTGTAGACAGGACCGATGCACTGTTACCGCCGCAGTATACGGAACCGCCGATATAGGTCGTCTTGCTCTGTGTGCCGGCAATCAGTATGTTCGATGTCTTGATGTTGGGCCTTATCTTGTTGAGTGAGTCGATTGAAGAGAGACCCTTGTTGTACCAATAGTCACCCTGAACCTTGTCGGAATATGCGTAAGAACCGTTACCGCCGCCATAGACGTTGCCCTCTACGCTGCTCAGGATGTTGAGGTTGGTGGATCCGGATATGAGACCCGATACGTCATTACCTCCGTAAATATCCTTGCTGATGATACCTCCGTTGATGTTTACATGGGTGTCACCGTCAATCTCGGCCATGCGGGCGCCACCGAATATGTTACCCTTGACCTCACCGTCATTCACAATGACGAATGTATTACCGTTGCTGAATCCTTTCTCACCGCCGCCGTATACGTTCTTGTTGAGAACTCCGTCATAAACTACTATGACTGCTGCGGTATCGGTATTCAGACGGCCTACTGCACCGTTTCGGCCACCACCATACACGTCACCGCCTATAGTGATCTGGCGCTGAGCGCCGGCACTAAGACAGAAGACCGACAGAAGAGCGGCTCCCCACAGTCTGCGTGTGCAGGGTGTCAGTCTTTGTATATGGTTAAGTATATTCATTACGGTCAGTTTTCAGTTTTGGTTTATTGTCTTTTCGTCATTCCAACTCCAGTTCGCTGTCAGCATCGTTGTCTGTAAGCACATTCAGGTATGTCGGGTTGACGATTATGGTTATCTTGTAGTTGTTTCCTGCCTGAGGCGCATTACCCTTGATGCTTCTCAGGTTCAGGGTGTTGGTTACGCTGCGATGTGTCTTGGCCAGCGTATCGGCCTTGTCGAACATGTCATAGTCGACGGTCAGCCTCAGGTCCGGGATATCGTTCTTGGGCAGGAAACAGAACCATGCGAACTCCTTGGCTGTGCGGTCAAGGGTGATGGTATCGGGCCCGTCGGCATTGAGGTTGATGTCGTCATGTGCGGATATTCCGTTTATGAGGTCGATGGAGCGGGGCTGGTTGTTTGTGTATACTCCGTTCCAGGAGATACCTTCGCCGAATTTGTATGTATGGCCTTCAGCGTTGTTGCGTATCACACCCTGATTGGTGGAGATGGTAGCGCTGTTGAGGCGGATTGTCCTGATTGAGTTGAATGCCGAATCCACCTTGAAGTAGATGGTGGCTTTGGCAAACAGGTGATCCATGGCCAGCCATACTTTGTGCACCTGATTGTTGGCAACAATGCCTATGGTACCTATGTCAAAGTTGTTCTTGACCAGAGGGGCCGATGGAACAGTGGTCTCGGGGCTTACAGCCTCGCCCTTGGCGGCAATGCAAACCCACGGGTCAATTGTGGTAAGGATATCAATCTCATTGAACTTCAGTGACTTGGTGTCCCAGTCAAAAGATACGGCCGATGAACCCGAGAGTATGGAGGGTGAGTAGGCGTACAGTGAGTAGCTTACTCCGGTCTTGACTCCGAGAGTGGAACGCCAGCCGTCAGCTCTGAGTGTGAATGTGCCTGCAGCCCTGTCATCCGTGTTGTTGGTTGAAGGAACCGCAAAAGCTCTGACGACTGTACCCTGAGGTATGCCGTCATCATATGTACCGGTCGTGCCGGTTACGTTCAGGGTGGCGCGGGTATTGACAGAGACTGTAGTCTCGACATCACTTCCTATGACAGGCTGGAGGAATACCAGATTCTCCTGTCTCTCATCAAACTGAGAGCAAGAAACAAGGGCGACCGATAATGCCATTATCGTCACCGCAAGTCTAGTCCTTCCCTTTAAGAAATATGTCTTGGTTACAATTGCCATAGGTTGTATAATGCAAATATAACTAAAAATCTCTTTACGTCCAAATTAAATACTATGTATTTACCAGTTAAATACCTCCCAGTTTACATCGTCAACATCAATCCATCCCCTGACTGCAATGGACTGTACGGTAACTCCTTCACCTGCAGTGTTGAATTTGAGAGTGATCACGTATGTATAACCGGGTTTGGTATAATAACCGTCTGTCTGTTTGCCGAGAGTAAGGGCTATAGGATCGGAGGTCTTTTCCGCTCCCTGGGCTATCTTGTAGCTTACTGACAGCTTGACGCCATTCCACGCGTGCGGAACCATGAGCCATGATGAAACCGTAGAACGTATGGTATCACGGGGCTCCGGCACTCTCTCGTCAACGTATGAGAGCTGTGGAATGCCAATCTCGGCATGGTTGAGCAGCGTGTATGACGAGCCAAAGTCTGCCTTGTCGGCTCCGGCTGCATCGTCCTGGACGGTGGTATTGGCGGCAACACTGAAGTCATGAATGAAATCAGTGGTTCCGTTTACAAGCACGTCACCGGCGGCTGTAGCGGATTCATGGAGTGTGAATCCGGTTACAGTCACGGTGTCTTGCCTGGTGCCTATGTAAAAGGCTCTGATTATGAGTCTTGACAGAATGTGTTCGAATCTGAAAGAAACCTTTCCCTGGTTGGCTTGGAATCCGTCGGCACCACTGTATCGGCCATACTGGGTGGCTGTCATGTAGTCTATGGCCGATGGATCCGACTGCCAGTTGGGAATGTCGGTTAACTTGACGATCTTATCTGTCTCGGTTACGTTGGTGTTGCTGTATGGCCAGTATGCCAGGAACTGGTAGCTGGAATTCGGATTGCTGTCCCAGTACTTGAGAGGCTGGTATGTCCATACTGCTGTGGGCTCTGAGGAGCTAGGTCTTACAATGACATTGTCAAACAGTTGAGTGGGGGTTATGACATTGGTCTGGGTGTTGCGGAAATTCTTATATCCGAACACTCCGAATCCGGTGTTGCCGTCATAGCTCTGCTCTATCAGGTCGGGCAGACCTTGTAAAGCCGCTCTGGTCGAGGTGGATGATACACCCATGACAATGGCGGGCTCCACGGCTGTGTCGTGGTGCTTGCAGCATGACGTTACGATTGATGCCGTAAACATCAGTACTGCCGGAATTATCAGAACCTTTCTCATCGCTTTCATATCCTATTGTAAGAATAGTTTACCAATAAGCTCCTTGGAGTCCAATATTATCAGTTCAGAATGTCGTAGTTTACAGTGTAAGTGTCAGCCCACTCTGAAACGGTTGCTGAGAACTTGATGTAAGCATCCTCAACCTCACGGGCGGGAGTGATTACACCGGTGTCCTTATCCTTCTGAACCTGTACCCAACCGTCATCGCCGTCAACATCATCATCCTGATCGGTATCGCAGTGTACAAGGATTACATCCTTACCGCCGGGGTTGTTGGGGTTGCCGTCAGTAGGATTGGTGTCGGTGTTGCCGCCGGGAGACTGCTGTGTGTCGTTGTCACCGTCCACGTTGTCAATATGTCCGTCACCGTCACGGTCTATACCGGCCTCCAGGTTGTCATCACCGTCAATATCCTCCCATGCAACGGGGTACTTGTTCCACTGGGGATCATATTCGGGAGTGCTGGGGTCATCCTCGTATACCAGTACATGGTCGGGATCATCGGGATTATACTTCATTGTGCCGGGATAGGGGGTATCATCGGTGGTGGTTATAGTATTTCCGGTAGCGGGGTCTTTCTGTATGCTACCGTCACCATCGGCATCCCAAATACGTGTAGTCTGCTGGGGGTTGAAGGCCAGCGTGTAGTTGTAAACGTAGTTGGGCTCCCATTCTGAGATAACCTTGTCGTTGTTGTTTGAATCCTTGGCGTTGATACCGGCCAGACGTATTCCGTTCTTGGTGTAGGTCGATGAGGTACCGTCGCTGTAAGCGATGCGGAAAGTGGCATCGGCTACTACATCCTTAGGACGTGATTCGGTCTGGAAAAGCATCTGAGGCATCATAAGATAGTCTGAGTAAACCTTTACGGCTGTCTTTGTGATAGCCTGGTTTGCAATGGGGCTGATGGTCATATAGCTTGAGTGACCGCTCCATTCGCCTACGGGCAGCTCGTTGCTCCAACCTGTCTGGGCGTAATCACCGTCGGAGTAGATGTTCTTGAGCTGCAGGCTTACAAGGGTGATAGAGCTGATACCGGTCATATCTACGCCGTCGCTTACCTTAACGCTCATGTTTACATTACTCAGGATGTGATGGAAAACCATGTTGACCACGTTAAAGGGTGATGCAGAGATTCTCTCTGAGATCATCAGGTCGGTCTGGTCAGCAGGTGCATTGGGAGTAACGTAATCCGTGACGGTTATATAACGGGTGGCTGCATCATTGTCCATAGCGTATGTTATTGCTGAGCTCATGGGGTAGAAACCGTAGAACTTGTATGATGAACCTGTGTTCCAGAGCTTCTTGGGGCTGTAATCCCATTTGGTTCCGTCATACGCTACCTCCTGGTTGTTGAAGATTACATCCTGGGTTGTGCCGGTTGTCTGGTCGGCCCAAACAGCCATCTTGTCACCGGCAACGAATGTGGTACCGCTGACTCTCGATGCACGTGTCATCTTATTTGCGTAGTTGCTGAACTCAATGTACGCGTAGGAACCCTGCTCCTTGTCAATCTCGTTAAGGAAACCGTTCTCCTGGCATGACATAAGGATTGCCACGCCTGCGAACAAACTTGTCTTTAATACTGTCTTTCTGTTCATAGTAGGACTATTTATTTAGTTGTTAATAATTTCATGTGCTATGCTGTTCTGATTGTCCCAATCCTGTATGTCACTGCTGAATTTAATGGGATCGGGGCCGATCGTTACGTTTATTATATAGTTCTTGCCGGATTCGAACCGGGAAAACAGGTTGTTTAGTTCATAGATGTTATACATATGGTCCTGGTGCTCACCTGGGTTGCCTATAGTGTACCAGACATATATCTTCTGTCCGGCTGTTACCTGTTGCGGTATTATCAGTGACTCCAGGACGTAGACAGCACATGAATCAACAGCGTTAACGTTATGTGCACTTTCAATCCCATATCTGGGGCTGGTGTCTATCGTGGTCCATTCAGGAATCTGCAGGACGGGATTATCGGTCATATACTGGGTAAAGTTGCCCTGACTGATGAAATCGCCTATCCGGATGCTGTCCAGCCTCATTGCCATTACTGAATCGGGCAGGAATCCGGTGCTGCGATGAATCCTAACGCATAATTTGGAGAGGATGTGCTGCATGTTGAACGCTACCTCGCTCCGGTATAACCCCTTGAGACTCTGACCTGTGCGGTCGAGCATCCAGTCAACATCGTCCACGCCGCTGAAATTGGCGGGGAGTTGAGTTACACCGGTGGTGATAGTGTTGCAACCTTTAAGTGTCACACCGTTGATGCTGATGGCTCCGGTGGTCTCATCTATGCTTGCTGTAGCGCCAGCCACGCTGCTTGCGTGTGGCGCATAAGCATAGAACCGGTAGTCGCTGTGAATATCCCAGTACTTGACCGGTGAATAGACCCACTTGCCCAGCTGGTCGTTGAACGTAACCTCCTGATTAAGGAAGAGACGCTCAACAACGCTTTCGGGTGTGTTTTGCCAACCCCAGACGCCCATAGTGTTCATATGGTCGCTGAGCAGGGTGACGGCTCTGGTGCGTACAGGGTTATCAATGACGCCATTGGTAAAGGCAATGGGATAGGACTGCTCGGCTTTCTGGCTGCGCAGGTCCTTTATGGCGTCATTGTAGGTGCATCCTGACAGTATCATGACTGCCAGTAGCATCTTAACCATATGTAAGAACTTGACGTTCTTTTTTACCCTGTACATTAATTATAATATACCTTATTAATTAAAATGTTTATTAGCCGTGCTTATGGGTTTCACCCTGGGCACATCCAACTTATAAATATCATTGGTGCATCAGCGTTCACGCTTTCTTGGTGACCGGTAGGGGTATCACCCCCTGCCGGCCTATTTAAAGAAAAGAGTCAGCTGATGATAGTATTAATTGATATCCGGGACATTTACTTCTACGTCTGTGGTAGGCTTCCATTCGTAGACTTCAGCTGCAAAGTTGATTGCCACGGGGTCAATTGTAATAATCAAGGTGTTCATCCAACCCTCGTTGAATGCTACATCGTCGTCTGTAGCAGCATTGAACATATCTGCCAGGTTGTAGAAGTAGCTGTATGAATCTATCTTCTGGTTGCCGGCTGCATTCCACAATTCGTACTGTATGTTCAGGTAGGGCTTGCTGCTTCCGCTCAATCCATTACCGTTCAAAGGAGTGTTTGCGACATATTCAATCAGCTGAGGAATAAACAGAGCCTGATAAACGTAGTTTGAACTAGTGGAAACGACGGTTTCAGTTGTATAACCATAACCTGCCTTTGAATCGTCGGAGGTAACGTTGTTAGCTGACCAACGGGCAATACTACCGGTCGGGTTTGCAGCGGTAGCCTCGCTGAAATCGCCGCCATCAACCAGGTTGAAGACTTTGATAGACTCTAGCTTAACGGTGTAATCGCTAAGCGTAGCTGCTTTCTTGACACCTATGTTCAGACGTGTGAGAAGGTGTATGAAGTTTAGCTGCACTCTTGTTGAAGTGTAGTTGGCGGGAAGTACAGTAACATCTTCAGAAATCATAATGTCCTGAGCGCCAAAGTCGGCATCTGCATCAATTGCAGCTGAAGCTGTTATTGAAGCGCCGTCAACAGAGAAACCTGTCAATGAAATCTTGTCGTTTTCATATACCCAACTTGCAGAGGAGGGTGCGGCAGCGTAGAACTTGTAGTTCGTGGCAGACTTATCCCAGAAACGCAGGGGTGAATATTCCCATAAAGAACTGGTGTTGTTCCAACTGACTATGGTTCCGGTGTTGCCGGATTCGCCGAATACGCTTGAAGGTGTACCGCTTACAGTTTTGTAACCCCATACCTTAAAGGCGGTGTGATGGCTATTAAGTGCATGCTTCACAGTCGCAGTTGAATTTTCTGCACGTGTCAGCTTGCCAGTGAAGGTTGAGAAACCTATTCCTACCTGCTCGTCCTGAAGATCGTTGCGCAGGTCATTGTTGGAGCATGCTGCGAAAATCAATGCAGCCGCTGCAATGAATAACAGATTCTTTTTCATAATCATATAATTACTTTCGTTCTTTAAACAAACTAAATTATTCTACAGTAACAGGATGATCTCCTCCGTCATAATCAAAGTCACAAATACTTGTTACGTCAAATATGATTTCTGCAGGCTTAATGTCAAGTGTGTATGTGGTGTGTGAGTCAGTACCCCAAGTCTGGGCAGTTGAAACCTTGGCGGGCTGGTCAGTGAATGTCTCGGTGTAACCGGCGCCATCATCATATGTGTAGGTCACTGTGAACTCCAAGGTGTTGGCGGCAATTGACTGAGGAACCATAATGTACCAGTCTGTAAGAGCGGTGGCTGCAGCTGAGGCGCTGCAAGTGAGTGCAACGCTAGCATTGCCAGCACCTGTTCCTACGAGTGTGATCTCTGAACTACTGTTGCTTGTGAAAGCCCATTCTTCACATACAAGAGATGCGGGTGCACCGGTAATGTCCTTGTCCTGTGTGAATGTGGCTGTACCGCTGTTCCATCCCTTCATAGTGAGTTCGGTTACTGTGATTGTGCCGGAAGTAAGTGTGCTCTTGAGAGCAAAACCGATTTTAGCCATGATATGATGGAATTCAATGTTTACAGGATTGTTGGTTGTAGAAGTATGAGCGCTTCCTTGTTCTCCTGTAGCTCCGTTGCGGTCAATGAGGAAATCATTTGATGCGGTACTCTTGGCTGAAGTGACGCCGGTGATGGTAATCATTCCGAAATCAGCATCAGTCGGGTCATCCTCGATGTCATAAGCTGCACCGCCAGTGGGAGCGTTGGGGGCGACTGCGTAAAAATTATAAGTTGCTGTCTTATCCCAGAAGCGGAGTCCTGTATATGTCCAGTCTGTACCACTGTTGGCTGATGTTACATTGGTTCCGTTAAATATAGTTGCTGCTGTAGCCCAGGTGTCTGTAGTCTTGTATCCATAAACCTTGAAGCCTCCTGCACTTGCGAGTGATGCAAGCCTGGCTGCATTGTCGGCTCCTGTGATTGCGGCTTTGGTTACATTGCCGGTAATGGGATAGAAACCGATAGCGGTTTCCTGCTCTTCAATCTCTTTGAAAACGTCGTTGCTTGAGCAGGCTGCGAACAGTGCGGCAGCGGCTGCGATCATCAAATAACTCTTTTTCATAATTCTCTTTCCTTTAAATGTTAGTCTGTTTGTGAAAAATCTCTTTAATATTAATATGCGTTAGCCTCAAATGAGCCACCGTCTGCCCAACCTGTTGCGGTCGCATCGAACTTGATGGCCTCGGGGCCTACAATTATATTCAGGATATATTTGTGACGGTCCATAAGACGGCTGAACTGGGCTATTTGTGTGAGGTCAATCTCATCGGCTCTGTCATCAATATAAGATCCCTTTGTAATTTTATACTGAATAGCGAGTTTGATGTTACTCTGACCAGCCAAGGCCTGAGGAAGAACCAGAGACTCTATGAAATAGAAGGGTGAGCCTGCTGTCCATACCTGGTTGCCGTCAAAAGATCCTTCATTCAATAATTGAGGATTGCCGGTATAGGCAATAGAGTAATTGTTGTCATCATTTGTGTCTGAGATGGTCCATCCGCTGTGGGGAAGTACAACCGGATTAGCAGCGGGATCACCTAAGGTGTAAGTCTTTTCGCTATATGCGGTGGCTTTGTCCTTGAGTCCGGTAATCTGGATGCCCTTGATTGTTACATCGTATCCGTAAAGGCTGCTTGCCTTGTTTACGGTTACGACCAGTTTTGAAAGGATGTGTTTGAATGCCAGGTCTACGAAGGTTCCAGGTGTGCGGGTTGCTCCGTCAATATTCACGGACTTGTCTGAAGTAACAAGATCGTTTGAGGTCATTATGTCCATGTCGGCTCCTGAAAGACCGGTAAAGCCCTTGTTGATTTCTGTAGTACCGGCATTTTCCTGAAGGTTAGTTCCGGTGAGAACGAATGAACCGTTGGAGAAGCTGAAATCATTGCCGTTTGCACCGACCTCGGCATTAGCTGCATTATAATTATAGCGGATAGGATTTCCTGCAACTGCGGGAGCGTAGGCAATAAAGTTGTAGTCGGCCTGCTTGTCCCAGAATCTGGGGAAATCGTATTTCCAGTCACCCAGAACTGCATCGGCGGTAGTCTGATATGTGCAGGTTACGCCATCCTGTTCGCCTGCTGCTGTAGGTATGCCACCGAATGCGTACTGGATAGTATTATCAGCGTTCTTTTTTGAACCGTATACAGCGAATGTGCTGTGGTAGAACTCGAGGCTGTTCGCATCGTTTACGTCACCACGGGTTGCTTTTTCTGCGTAAGAGGTAAAGCCGATAGCTGCCGGCTCGTAGTCCTGAAGATTCTCCTGGATCTTCTCTGTCTCTGAGCATGCTGCGAATATTGCTGCAGATGCCACTAACATAAGATAACTCTTTTTCATAAGTCGTCGTTTTTTTTGTTGTTTATAATCTTTTGTTTCTTATCAGTTTATGAATCTAATGGTAGATCCGTTGTAAAGAGAGAAGTTGCCGGTGAGGGTTTGCTCCTCCTGGTTGGCTCTCTCCTGTGTTTCAGTCTGTCCAAGATTATTGAACAGGGTAACCAGAGCTGCAAGTGCTAAGACTGCTGCTGCTGCCAGGAACATGTAGTTCCAAGTGCCCTTTTTAATGTCTGTAAACATACTCATTATATTTTATTTATTTTTTTATTTTTAACCTATTCTTATTTAAAAATCATCTTCCGGGCGTCAGATTACGAGTTCTGCGTTAACCTCATTGGCCCAATCCTCAACACTTGCATTAAAACCACCGCCGTTCTGCTGCTTCTGATCCAGGAGCTCCTGCGGAACGCTGCTGCCATCAATATATATAGTGATGACACCACCGGTGGGCTTTGAATGCATCTCATCGGTGATGTCCTTGGTAACGGTGTAGGTAACTCCGTTTCTCAGGGTGAGACCTACGCCGATAAAGTTCTTGTCAATCTCTTTGGCTCTTGTGCCGGCCTTTGTCAGATCCAGAGGGCTGATGCCGGGAAGACCCCAGGTGAGGACTCTGGCAGCCATGATGTCTGCGCTCTCAACTGTGGTATTCTCGTCAATGCGTACATTCTCGTGATGCTGCATGGGCTTAACCTCATCGGTTGAGATTGAGATGGTGTTGTTCAGAGTCTTGCGGCTGAACATCTCAACGCCCTGTGAAAGACCTGTTACTGTGATACCCTTGCTACCTACGATGCGGTTGCCCTTCTCGTCGGCATTGTTCAGTACTACTATCTGATAGAGGTAGATGAAGGTGTAGGGGCGGAGGGCTGCGTCAACTTTATATATATATGTAATGTTGCCGTCAGCATCATACTCCTTTTCATATCCTGAAGGATCCTCGCTGATTTCGAGGTCGGTAACGAGAGTTCCGAATACCTCGTCAGGCTGGTTATAATCGATGTAGCTCTTGGTGGTATCAGGCATCTCGCTGCTTGCGCTCTCACCACGGGTGCGGATCCATGATGACTGGTTGCTTACGCGGGTTGATGCGGTATATGATTCGTAATCGTCACTCTGGATGAATGAGGTGTACTCAGTACCAAAGTTGTAGAACATCATATCATATGTTGAACCGGCTGTCAGTGATACGCGACCGCCGTTTGAATCAAATATCTTGAAGAATGAGTTGAAACGCTTGCCGGTGTAGGGATCTACGCTGTATATGGTAGCCTTGATGAGGTCGGGCTTGGTGTAACCTACGGTACCGAAGTTGGTGAGAGTCTCGTTCCAGCTGTACTGCCACTCGGTTTCCCAGTCAACACCCCACAGAAGATCAAGGCCTATGTCGTACATCTCAACCCTGATGTCTGTCATGTCAACACGGAGGAACAAATCCTTACGTTCGCAAGATGTCGTGCCGAACAGCAGAACAGTTGCAAGACACAGAATAATCTGTATCTTTGCGATTGCCTTGTTTGAATTTGTTCGGTTTGACATTTAAATTTGTTCTTTTTTCGATTTCTGTTACAAAAGTACACGTTATATATATGACGATTTTCCAACATTGTAAAATCGGATTCCAAAAATCACAAAACGAAAATCAAACAATAGTTCAAATATCAACAACCCATATATCATACGACAATTAATAGACAAAACAACAATTGTCGATTTGGCAAATGGTGCTATGTTATACAAAAAATGGCGATATTTGGTATCCTGAAAGGCATTTAGGCGTTATCTTTGCAGTATAAACAACAAAGGACTTGATTATGCTAAACTATTTCGCGGTTCAATTGCCGTTTTCAGTATGTGCAGTTTGGTTTGTATTGATGATTCTGAAAACCAAAAAAGACTATTCTGATCGTCTTATGCTGTGGATTTTGGGAGTACTGGCAATCTGTTTCCTGGCCGGTTCCCAGCATTTTACACCCAATCCTGATTTCAAAAGACTGGTTATAACGGATATCGTGATGCAGGTAACATCACTTTCGGTGTTCCCTCTTGCATGTTTCTATATAAGGTCCGGTTATGAGGAGTCTAAGGCTGGTATGTTATCATACCTCCTCCTTTTGCCTGCGCTGCTTGTCCTGGGGGCTAATATCGCAATGACAATAGCTCTGGGTATAGAGAATTGTTCCCTGCTTCTGGAGTCTGCCTACAAGGGTATCCTTATTCCTGATTACCTTGATGCCGCTGAGAAGACATACGTCTCGGTAAGCAGGTATTCATACCATTGGACCTTCTTTATTTCACTTTCGCTCTCCCTGGTTTACATTTTTTCAAAACTTCTTTCGGGAAAGTTTAAATTTGTACATATCTCACTTTTTTTGAGAGGTCTTAAATCTTCGTTCGTTCCCAACATTATTTGTTTGTTTTTCATCATTTTCTTTATTCTTTGGGGACTTTGCGTGATTTTTGATAATGTGTTCATGTCTATCTCTTCCATCTGGAATCCTATCTGGTCTATAGTTTCATCTGTCATTCTGTTCCTGGTAGGTTATGTTTCGGTTATCCCGCCTCTTCCGGGAGACTATATGAACATAGAGAGAATGCGTCATCCCTTTAATGCACTTTATCAGTCACCTCAGGAGTTCCTTCAGGGTATCGACTCGGGTCCTGTTGCAGGTGCTGCTACATCGGGTTATGATAAGATAATGGATTCTTTCAAGCAGCTCATGATTACGAATCAGGGCTTCCTCAATGCAAATATGACCATTGACGAGATTTCCAGACAGCTTAACACCAACCGTACTTATGTCTCAAAACTGGTGAACATCTATTACGGTATGCCTTTCAGGGATTACCTCAATAAGCTCAGGATTGATTATTCCAAGAATCTCATGACCGATGAACCCGACGCTGTAATTGATTATATAGCACTTAAGAGCGGTTTCCAGAGCTCAACCCAGTTTATCCGTAAGTTCCGTGAACTGGAGGGAATGACGCCCACCGTCTGGAAGGCTGCCATGAGAAAGAAATAAGCCTGATTTCTGTTATATATCCGCTATGAGCCACAGGCTTGTAGCGGATGTTTTTTTAAAAGCCTCACTAGAGGTTTTTTTTTGTTAATAAAGGGTCATGTTATATGTATTTGACTAAATTTGCGAAATACAACCTACGAGAATTACATTATTAACCTATGAATACCAAAATCCAGGAACTTACCGACATTATATATAATGAAGGTGTAGCTAAAGGTCAGGCTCAGGCTGACCAGATTCTGGCCCAGGCCAAAGAACAAGCACAAAAGTTGA
This sequence comes from Bacteroidaceae bacterium, assembly GCA_045131955.1. GTDB lineage: Bacteria > Bacteroidota > Bacteroidia > Bacteroidales > Bacteroidaceae > Colenecus. The sequence goes on along the minus strand of JBGURN010000155.1, from coordinate 1,696 downwards.
TTTCTGATGCCCGCAAGGAGGCCGATTCAATTCTGGCGGCAGCTCGTAAGGAGAGCGCTGACAATGCCGAGAATGTACGCAAGGAACTCAAGCTCTATTCAACACAGGCTGTTGAGGCCCTCAAGAGCGAGATCGCCACTGTCATCACCGACAAGATCGTATCGGATACGGTCAAAGGCTTTACCGCCAATCAGGATGTATTTAACGAGTTTATTCTCAAGATAGCTCAGGAGTGGGGCAAGAATCAGAATATTGAGATTCAGGCTGCCGATGCCGATGCCATCAGGAAATATTTCACCGCACATGCCAAGCAGCTGCTTGACGGTGGTGTCAAGATATCACAGGTGAACGGTCGTGCCGCTGAATTCTCCATTCAGCCTGCCGACGGTTCATATAAGGTGAACTTCGGTGCCGAGGAGTTTGAGAACTGGTTCAAGTCTATCCTGCGTCCGCAGTTGGTAGAGACTCTCTTCTGACTCTGATGGCTAACTACTACTATCTTATTGCCGGCCTGCCCGACATCAGTTTTGATGGTTCCAAGGCTCCGGTTACAGTTGAGTCGTTCCGTAGTGAGGTCTACGAGGCCCTGAGCGGGAATGACCGCAAGGTCATGGACCTGCTTCTGCTCGAGAACGACTGCCGTAACCTTATCGCCCTGCTCAGAAGCGGTTCGGTTCCGGCCGATGCACCCCGCGGACTGCTGGGTTCTGACCGTATGGAAGAGGTCATTGCTCAGGTCAAGGCACAGGACAAGCCCGATCAGGATATTCCCAGGTTCATATACACATTCATAGAGGAATGGCAGAACGAGAGCTGGAGGGAGAGGGCAGGATTTGCCGAGGACCGTCTGTGGAGCCTGTTCTATGAATATGCCATGGAGTCGGACAACATGTTCGTACGTGAATGGTATCGTTTTAACCTGAACGTGAACAATATCCAGGCTGCTATCACGGCCCGTACCTACGGACTGGATATGCAGAAAGTGATTGTAGGTTCCGATGAAGTGGCACACGCACTGCGTACAAGCGGCGCACGTGACTGGGGACTCAGTCAGGAACTGGAGTATTTTGAGGATGTGGCAAGGCTTCAGGAAGAGGATGACCTGTCACAGCGTGAGCGCAAGACCGACCTGCTGCGTTGGCGTTGGCTTGAGGATAACTCATTCTTTAACTATTTCAGCGTGGAGAAACTGTTCTCTTATATGGTACGTCTGAATATGGTTGAGAGATGGGCGGCCTTGGACCGTGAACGCGGTCAGCAGCTGTTCCGTGAGCTGATTGGCTCACTCAAGGACCAGACCGAGGTTCCTGCCGAGTTTAAGTAATTTGAAAAGTGGAAATTGAAATATAAATTGTATGGCTACAAAAGGTACAGTACGCGGAGTCATTGCCAACATGGTCACACTCAAGGTGGACGGTCCTGTTGCACAGAATGAGATCTGCTACATTGAGACAGGTGGCGACAAACTGATGTCCGAGGTCATCAAGGTACAGGGCGAGAACGTCTTTGTACAGGTGTTCGAGAGCACCCGCGGACTCAAGGTGGGTTCACCTGCCGAGTTTACCGGTCATATGCTGGAGGTGACTCTGGGACCGGGTATGCTTTCACACAACTTTGACGGTCTTCAGAATGACCTGGACAAGATGACCGGCGTGTTCCTCAAGCGTGGTGAGTACACCTATCCGCTTGACAACGA
>JBGURN010000154.1:0-2842 GCA_045131955.1 Bacteroidaceae bacterium | reverse complement strand
GCGTCTACCGATTCCGCCATCTGGGCCTGGTCTTGGTATCAAAACCGCCGCGAAGGTACAACAATTTGGTGAAACATAGGGGAATGGGTCCTATTTTTTTAGCCGTCATAGTTTTTGCTCTCCAAATGCTTGCAAGTAATGAAATAAGCAATATCTTCGTAGCAGAGTATTCGGTCAGTGATGACTGCTACCATATACACACAGCTATAAGAGGTACTATGTTAGGACAAGACAACTATTGCGTTGTGCTGGCCGGAGGGTTCGGCACGCGCCTATGGCCACTGAGCCGCAAGGGCATGCCCAAGCAGTTCCTTGATTTCAATAATGATGGCCACACATTGCTTAGAGAGACTGTTGAGAGGATGATGAGCATCTTCCCCAAGGAGAATATAATAGTCTCTACAAATCTGGATTTCTATGAGGATGTTTGCGCTCAGCTTCCGGAACTCAACCCCCTGCAGGTGTTACGTGAGCCTGTCATGAAGGGCACAGCCCCGAGTATAATGCTTGCTGCATACCACATTCATGATATAAACCCCAACGCCAATATGCTTGTGGTTCCATCGGACCTTGTCATAATGGACGAGGAGCCTTACAAGAGGGTGATTGAGAAGGGTATGTCATTCGTGCAGCGTAACGACTGCATTCTTACGGTCGGCATCAAGCCTACCCGTCCCGAGACCCGTTTCGGATACATTCAGATTGACGAGGAGAAGGAGGACGGCATATACAGCGTTCGCACCTTCACCGAGAAACCTGAGGAGTCATTCGCCAAGGTGTTCGTGGACAGCGGCGAGTTCTACTGGAACTCAGGTATCCTGATGTGGAACGTGAACTCCTTTAAGGACATAGCGCAGAAAACCATCCCTGACATGGTGGCTCAGTTCAACAGGATCTATGACACCCAGCATAACCGTGACGAGAGGCGCAACCTGCTCTACTCCGTTTATGAGGCGTTCCCGCGCATATCGATTGACTACGGAATCCTTGAAAAGACCGATAAGGTCTGCATGGCCATCGGTGATTTCCGCTGGAACGATATCGAGAGCTGGGACCTTCTGTATGACTACTGCGCCAAGGACCACGACGGCAATGTGCTCGGTATGTATAACTATCAGGTCTACAACTGCCATAACAGCATGCTGCTCTGCAACAAGGAGAAAAAGCTGGTGGTGATTGACGACTTGTCGGAGTTCCTTGTGGTCGATACGGACGATGTGCTGGTAATATGCCGCCGTAACAACGAGACCGACTTCAAAAAATACATTAATGACGTCATGCTTAAGTATGGCGAGAAATATTTCTGACTTTAGGTGAGAACTGAAAAGAGACAGATTCCAGGGCTGATGGCACTCAGCCCTATTGTGGTTTTCCTGGTGGTATACTTGGTTTCATCACTTCTGGCAGGTGACTTCTACAAGGTGCCGGTATCGGCCGCATTCCTGGTGGCATCGGTCTATGCTGTGACTATCACACCGGGTGAACTCAGTTATCGTGTGAATGTGTTCTCGGAGAGCGCCGGACACTGGAATATCATGCTTATGGTGTGGATTTTCCTGCTGGCCGGAGCGTTTGCGGGCTCGGCCAAGGAGATTGGCTCCATTGAGGCTACCGTGAACTTTACTTTGAGCATTGTTCCGGCCAGAGCTCTGCTGGCGGGACTTTTCCTGACTTCCTGTTTCGTGTCGCTTGCCATAGGAACGAGCGTCGGTACTATTGTGGCGCTGGTTCCGATCGCTAACGGAATAGCGGCCGAGACCGGACTCAGCCAGCCAATGATGGCCGCTCTGATTGTGGGTGGCTCGTTTTTCGGTGACAACCTTTCATTCATATCCGATACCACCATCGCGGCCACTCGTGCCGTGGGCTGCGCCATGAATGAGAAGTTCCGTGCCAACATAATGATTGTGCTTCCCGCCGTGATCGTGGTGACGGGAATCTACATTTTCATGGGCATGAATCAGGATATGGTGTTCGATGAAAAACCTATAGAATGGCTCAAACTCATACCGTATCTGTCGGTTATTCTGTTTGCCATGTTCGGCATGGATGTGACCAAGGTGCTCCTTGTGGGCATACTGCTAAATGCCGTGATAGGTTTCAGCACAGGCTCGCTTGACTGGTTCGGTTGGCTGGGCTCCATGGGTCAGGGTATGGCTGGCATGGGTGATCTGGTGATTGTGACTCTTCTTGCCGGCGGTATGTTGGGTATAATCCGATACAATGGCGGTCTTGATTACATTATGAAAAGTGTGGTAGGGCATGTCCGGGGGCGTCGTGGCGCTGAGTTCAGTATAGGAGCCCTCACGGTACTGGCCAATCTTTGTACCGCCAACAACACGATAGCCATCATCACGGTGGGCGGTATCGTCAATGACATATCGCAGAAGTACAGTATCCCGGCGCGACGGGCCGCCAGCCTTATGGACGTATTCAGCTGCTTTGTGCAGGGTATCATTCCTTACGGAGCTCAGCTTCTCATGGCGGCTGGACTGACCGGACTTGCCGCAACCCAGATCATACCTTATCTGTATTATCCGTTCGCAGCCGGCATCTGTGTCATCCTCTCTATCCTGCTGTTCCGCCCAAGTGTCCGGCGCTAACCCCGCTTAGAGCGCTTGTGAGCCACATCGGTGCCGGACACCCCCTCAAAATGAACATATGTCCGGCGCTTACCCCTTCTTGAATACGTTCTATCGCGGGTGGGTGCCGGACACTTTGGCAAGTCTACAAAAAAAATCAGTTCCAATTTCTTGGAACTGATTGCGCTCCTTCTAGGACTTGACTGCGAAGCTTGTTGAGGACCCAAAGGGTCCGAAAAACCTAGGACCACGGGGACTAG
>JBGURN010000153.1:0-5157 GCA_045131955.1 Bacteroidaceae bacterium | reverse complement strand
ATACTATGAAGCCTGCGCCCAGCTGTATGTAGAGGGCTGCAGTTGCGGGATCTGATACAGAGCCCACACCCATAATCATATCAGGGCACTCCTTAGCGCACCATTTGTTGACCTCGGCGAACACCTCATGGGCATAGTCACCGCGGTTGGTGAACTCAAATACACGGGCACCGCCGTTATAGCAGGCCTTAACTACGTTCTTGACAAGTTCTGCGTCCTTATTGTAGAACAGCGGAACAATACCGGTACCTACAAAGGTGTTGAGCACCTGCAATCTCTTGAATCTGCTCATAGTTTGAATATTTAGCGGGCTACGCGACCTGATGCGTCGCCACCCATAAGTTTCTCTACTTCCGATACACTCACGCGGTTATAGTCACCGTAAATGGTGTGCTTGAGGCATGAGGCAGCCACAGCAAAGTCGAGCGCCTTCTGGTCATCCTCATACACGCGCAGTCCGTAGATAAGGCCGCCCATGAATGAGTCACCGCCACCTACGCGATCCACGATGTGTGTAATGTCATACTGTCTTGACTTGAACAGTGTCTTGCCGTCATACAGCACGCCTGCCCACTTGTTGTGGTTGGCATTGATCGATGTACGCAGTGTGGTAATAACCTTCTTGCAGCGCGGGAAACGGGCCATGATCTGCTGTGATACGGAGAGGTAGGCATCGGCACTGACCTCACCCTTGGATACGTCAACACCCTCGGGCTTGATACCCAGGGCCATCTGTGCATCCTCCTCGTTGCCGAGTACGATATCGGTGCAGGCAACCAGGTCAGGCATCACCTCGCTGGCCTTCTTGCCCCACTTCCAGAGGTTCTTGCGGTAGTTAAGGTCGCATGATACGGTAATGCCCTTCTCGTTGCACTTCTTTACCGCCTCAAGGCAAACCTTGGCAGCACCCTCTGATATGGCAGGTGTGATGCCGGTCCAATGGAACCAGCCGGCGCCCTCAAGCACCTTGTCCCAGTCAATCATTCCGGGTTCTATCTTTGCGATCGATGAACCTGCACGGTCGTAAATAACCTTGCTGCCACGGCTTACAGCACCGGTCTCCAGGAAGTAGATGCCCAGACGGTCACCGCCCAGGACAACATCACTTACATCGACACCGAATCCGCGGAGCTCGCGCAGACAGGCTGCTGCTATATCATTATCGGGTACCCTGGTCACGAATGACACGGGGAGTCCGTAGTTGGCGAGCGATACGGCCACGTTGGCCTCACCTCCACCATAAGTTGCACTCAACATATTACCCTGGCCAAATCTCTCGTAGCCCGGGGTCGCAAGACGAAGCATAACCTCGCCAAAAGTAACTGTCTTATTCATTTTGAAACAATAAGTTTTCAGACCGCGAATTTACACAAAAAGCTGAAACCAAACAAAGACGGCCGCAACCAATGTGCGGCCGTCCAGCGTGTTCAAACCACCAGGTTATGGTCTTATTACGGACCTTCATGGCAGTAATTGACTCAATTCGTGCATATGAACTTCGTCTTTAGGTGTAAGCACGTTGAATATCAGCAGTCTCGGGTCAGCCATATACTGTGCCACGGTCTCGTACTCGGGCCTGTATGCACACATATAGAGCTTACCGTCATCATAATGCCACCAGTACATGGACTTGACCCTGTCAAGGAACGGTTCAAGCATATTGAGCACATGGTCATTCTCCGGGTTTTCATCATCCCTTATCTCAGGGGTGTCATACTCCTCAAATATGGAGAGGCACCTCATGAACGTGCAGGTATCGGGCTTGACGATATACTGATAGACCAGCACATCGCCGTAACTCTCGATATTCATAAAGAGGTAGTTCGATGAATCCGGGCTCTCGTACGCACGGTACCATCGGCCCACGTAATCTTGGGAGGGGATGGCGTTGTCAAGCGTACGGAACAACGAGAGCATATCGGCATCGGGCCGTCTCAAGGTTACGACGGTGCTTCCGCCCCACGGCTCTACATCGGTAAACTCAAGTTCGTTCCCTTTCAGTTTGTAGGGATGGAAATAGTCCTTGTCTCCGTCGGAGTGATAAAACAGGTGTTTATGGGTGTCAAACATGTAAAAGTAGAATCTGCGGGTACGCTCACATTGCTCGCAAGAATGGTCCCCGACTTTCTTATAAACGTTGTGAGTCATGACTCCCTCGGAGTTGAATGACATGAGCAGATAGTTGGTCTCAGGATCTCCGTCGACCACAGTATCCATACTGACGAACCAGTCTCCAAGCATCAGCTGGCTATCCGGTTCCGTCTCCAGGTCGTTGTCACAGGCGACCCAGATGCCCATAAAGAACAAGGGCATCAATAAGGATTTTAAGGCTGGCAGTGGAATTCTCATAGCAACTTTTCATAAATATCTGACTACAAATAAAGTATTTACTTTATTAAAAAACAAATCATAGAGGAAAAAATGTATTTCTCCGCTGGCCGGAAAAAGAAGGATGGGAAGCCTCCCGGTCTCCCATCCCCTTTGCGGATTTCCCCATCACAGGAATCCGCCGCCCTTCAGCTCTTGCAGGAGCTGACATCAAACAAGTAATTATTTTAATTAATCAAAACATATTCCATTTGCCCGCGAACACCAGCAAGGTGTAACCGAGTGCCAGACCTATGACGCCCATTATGATACCTATACGGGCCATATCCTTCTGCTCAATGAAACCTGTAGAGTGAGCCAGTGCATTGGGAGGAGTGGATATAGGCAGTATCATTGCAAGCGACGAACCGAGTGCTACGCCGATGAGCAGTGTGGGTACACCACCCAGTGACTCCAGATTCTGTGCGGCAGCCATACCGGCGGCTCCAAGGATAGGAACCAGAAGGTTGGCGGTTGCAGTATGTGAGATGAAGTTGGCCAGCAGATAGCATATGAGGCCTGAGCCGATGATCATGAGTATGGGTGACCACTCGTTGAAAGGAATTGAGTCGACCAGATGACCGGCAAGACCGGTATCCTGCAGTGCCACACCCAGGGCAAAACCGCCGGCTACCATCCAGAGTACCGACCAGTTTATCTCGGAGAGGTCATATTTATTTATGATTCCGGTTGCGCAGAACACGCCTACCGGCAGCATGGCAACCACGTTTGAGTTCACACCCGACCACTTATCGGTCATCCAGAGCAGGACGGTGAGGGCGAATGTCACATATACGGTGATCTCCTGCCAGCCCTTGAGTTTCTGCTCGTGGTTGGCATCGATCTTAAGTTCAATGGTCTTCTGTGTGAAGGGGAAGAAGGTCTTGATTATGACCCATGCTATAAAGAGGAGTATCATGGTGAACGGGAGCATAAGCATCATCCAGTCACCGAATCCTATGTTCATGCCCATGCTGTCATTGAGGAACTTGAGCGCGATGGCGTTAGGAGGCGTGCCTATAGGTGTGGCGATACCGCCCAGGTTGGCTCCTACGGGGATTGCCATGGCCAGAGCCATACGACCCTTGCCGTTGGTGGGCAGCGAGCGGAGTACAGGAGTAAGGAATGTGAGCATCATAGCCGCCGTGGCGGTGTTGGAGAGGAACATGGAGAACAGTCCTGTCACTATGATGAAACCCAGCAGCACCATCTCTGACTTGGTTCCGAAAGGCTTGAGCAGCGCTTTGGCCAGTTTGAGGTCCAGACCGGACTTGGTGGCAGCCATAGCCAGTATGAATCCGCCGATGAACAGCATTATGATGGGGTCGGCAAAGCAAGCCATGATCTTCTTGTATGAGATCAGCGTGCCGAACTGGGGGTTATCCTTGCCGTTAAAGAAGCTCAGGCAGTTGTCACTTGCCACGAACAGCAGTATGACGATGATTGCTACCGATGTAGCCCATGAGGGGATTCCCTCGGTTATCCACATGATTGTGGCAAAACAGAACAGCGCTATGACTCTCTGCTCCACTACCGTCAGGTTCTCAATGCCGAAAGCTGTCGACGGCAGGAGCCATACCACAAGGCCTACGATTACACCGAGAAGAACCTTGAAGGTACGCCATGCAAACGGGCTGTCTTCTTTCTTCTGTTTTTTTCTTTGGTCTTTAGACTGTACTAGATCAAAGCCTAAAAATGAATTGAACATGGTTTATAATTTGTTTTTCTTGTTAATGTTTTTGCGTGGTTATGGGCGTAACGTACAATCCGCACACAGCAACCTGCATACGGTCCCTCGGAGTCTGACTCCGCTTGGTTCGGGACTGTCTTGTTCCAATGTTGTTTGTACTACCCACCCTATCCACGGGGTTTGATACTACCTTGAATTCAAGGCAGGTCTTCTGACTCATCTCAGGTTTCCGGAACCTTCCCGGTCTTGTAAGACCAGTGGCTTATGTTGCAGAGCGTGGGATTGCCTGCTCATCCGGAACCGTACGCTGAGAAATACAGCAGCGGGACTGTCCGGGAATCACACCCGTGTTCCCTTTTAAATCTGAGCTAACAGATACCTTGATTCTGGGGGCAAAGCTACAAAGAATAAATATACGTTATGTATTAAAAATGGTGAATTATTGAGACAAAAACGGAGCCTCATTTTGAGACTCCGTTAAGATTCATTAACCTTTACATCCGGGTTTGGTTTGTCTGTATCGTTGGAGGCATCGGCCTCATTATCAGTATTTTCGGGAATATCCTTGCGATTTCTGCTCTCCTGGACCTGAAGTATGACCGGCGTAACGAACAATGCAAGGAGAGCCATTACAGCTATACCATAGTGAAATGCCGGCGGCTTATCCGAAACCAGCGTGATAACTAGCTGTATTACTTCAGATAGAACCACACAGATTAAAATGCTTAAGATGGGTCTATCCTTCAGTGTCCTTAGTACTTTTCGTTTCATAGCACACTCCTGAAACGGGATTAACGCAAACCTTCATAGCAAAGATAAACAAAAACGCGAAAACAATCAATAATAGTTAAAAATTTTTGCACAACCCACCCAGGAATAGTTGTAGCGAACTATTTTGCCGAGAAATTAATTTTTACTAAACTTGCCGGCCGAATGAATCAATCTTTCATGAACGAGAGGAAAAATACCATAATAGGCAACCTTGCATGCTTTGGAGCATACGCCATTTTCGGGTTCAATATCATATGCTGCAAGAACATCGCGCTTGACGGCAACATCACCCCCATGGCGCTGTTCTGCCTAAGGTCGTTCGGGGCCAC
>JBGURN010000152.1:0-12786 GCA_045131955.1 Bacteroidaceae bacterium | reverse complement strand
CCCTCGTCAAGGGTCAGCTCAACATGGCTCTGAGCCATTGCCGTCACGGCCACCAGTGCAGCCAGTAAAATAAAGGTCTTTTTCATTGCTGTTTCAGTTGCTTGTTGATTTCATCGATATAACCCAACAGTTCGTCGCGGCCACGGGAGTCCTCGCTCGAGGTCATGAAGATGGGGGGCAGTTCGTCCCAGGTCTTGTGCAGCTCCTTCTTGTATTCCTCGACAGCGGCAGGTCCGGCGACCTTGCCCAGCTTGTCCATCTTGGTGAACACGATGGAGAACGGCACGCCGTTCTCGCCCAACCACTCGATGAACTCGAGGTCTATCTTTTGCGGCTTGAGGCGCGAGTCCACAAGGACGAAAAGGTTGGTCATCTGTTCGCGCCCGAGCACATAACCCTGAATCATGCGGCGCAACTGGTCGCGGCTCTCCTTACTGCGCTTGGCAAAACCATAGCCGGGCAAATCGACTATGTACCACTCGCCATTGATGAGGAAGTGGTTAATCAGCAGTGTTTTGCCCGGTGTGGCACTGGTCTTGGCCAGAGCCTTGCGACCAGTGAGCATATTGATGAGCGACGACTTGCCCACGTTACTGCGGCCGATAAAGGCATATTCCGGCAAGCGGCTGTCAGGGCACTTGCGGTAATCGCTGTTACTGATCTTGAATTCAGCTGACTTGATGTTCATATTGTAGTTAGTTGTTAGTCCTTAGTTGTTAGATGATTGTCTCGAGATAGAACGAGACGGGACGGAAGCCGTCGTTGCACGATATCATGGCCGACTGGGGATTCTGCATCCAGCCGTCATAGAAATTGCCCTCGCCACGGGCGAGTGAGTCGACAAAGGGCCGCATCGACTCCCAAGCGCTCTCACACAGGCCGTCGGGGCGTTGACCGTCAACCGATACGAAGGTCTGCCCCACACAGATGTCGCAGGTGTGCTCGATGGGATTCTCATACTGCTGCATGAGGTCACGATAGACCGTCTGCCGCATGGCGGTAATGCGCACCGGCTTCAATCCGTTGTTACTCTTATCGTTGTTCATGTGCGCAAAGTTACAAAAAATCTGCCGAAACGGCAAAAAAGAACGAGACGGGAAACCTTCTATCAGGCTCCCCGTCTCTACAGGTAATAGATGATATGTTAAGAAACTGTAATAATCAGTCTAAAAACGTTATCTATTTTGGATTAGCTCAGGATAATTGCGATGATGGCGTTAACATCGCCAATGTTCACCTCACCATCCTTGTTAACATCAGCACGACCCTCATAGATGTCTTCGCCACCCTGGATCACGCTAATAACGCAGTTCACGTCGGCAATGTTCACCTCGCCGTCACCGTTCACGTCACCAGGTACGGGCTCGGGACCGGGGTTGTTCACACCCTGCATGAACTTGTAATCCTTATAGTCACCAGAAATCTCGAAACGGATAACAGCCTCGCGATAATCAGTACCCTCGGGCAGCGGAGTAGCAGTAACCTCGGCAGTTACATAGCCAGTGAACTCACCATCCTCGCCATATTTGTCAACCAAATTGATCTCCAACCAGTCGGGCAGTTCTTCACTACCATTCCAAGTCATCCACATGTCACCATCCTCACCGGGAACGCTGCTGAGGAAATCAATACTCTCGGTAGTGTAAACAGTGCCGTCGCTGTATTCAAAGGTCTTGGTCATGAAGCCACCCTCGTCGGGGAAAGTGTATTCACCATCCTCAAGACCATGAACAAAGGTCAGGTAGGGGTTCTCGGTGCCGATGAAGATACTGAGACCGGTCTTCATAGCCAGCGTACCACCGCTGAAGTAGTTGTTCAAACCACGCCAGCGATACTCGCCAGTGAAGAACTGAACGGGATTACCATCCTCGTCAGTTACGGTGTCACCATTCTCGTCGATTTCATACTCATAGATACCCTGTTTGAGGTAGCACAGCTCACCATAACCCTCGTCAACCTGGTCATCGGTGCAGACAAAGGCACTGAAGTTAACCAAGTCTTCCATACCGGGATCGTTGTAGCCATCGATGCAGATCATGATGGGATAGTCGACGGTGGGATGATACTCATAGGTCAGACTGGGATCAATGTCGTCCTGAGCATACAGGGTAAACTTAATCAGACCGTTATTGGCCTCACCAGTGGTGGGAGTAACAGTTGCCTCACCAGTCACGATCAGCTCACCGGGCTCAAGGGGCATATAGGCGCCACCAACTTCCTGATAGTCAGGAATCTCATCAATCTTGTAAACACGGCACTTCATCTTGACAGGAGCAGTAACCACCATGTTATCAGGAGCATCGGCACTATTGGGAGCAGCCTGCAGATAAACGTTGGTGAGCAGATAGGGGTGCTGAGGCTGCTCGAAGCACATGGCCATACCATCGACATGCGAGGCGTTCTTACCGAACCACCAGCCATACTCATTACCCTCGACGGGATCGGCACCGTAGTACCTGGAGAGCATACCCACCTGATCGGCGTTACGGCCACCAGCTACCATCGTCTTACTGGAATACATGAACTCCAGCTCTTCACCGAACATGAGAGCAACGGTCTCAATGTTGTCAACTGTGAGGATTTCGGCAGGAGTCTCTCCATTGACTTTCACACCACCACCAATGGTCTCCTCGGTGTCATAGGCCTTAATCTGATAATCATACCAATTGGCATTCTGGTCATCCAGGTCGCTATCAACTGCGTAGAAGACGGGGGTTGGATCCGACCACCAGTAGCTACTGAACAGAAAACTTTGAACATCATCAAGATAATAGGTCTGATCCCTGATGAAAACGTCCCAAGACATGTGAGTGTTCTCATCAACCTCACCGTTGATCTCGCCCTCAAACAGATAATCGGCAAAGGGTTTGGCCATGATGAAGGCGAGGTCACCATAGGACCACAGACCTGAGCCACCGGTAGCGAAGAACGGACAAACATACATACCAGCAGGACGCTTGTAGTAAGGCTCAAGATAACCGGCCTTCTTAGGTGCCTTAGCGTTAGAGAGCGACTTGATACTACGGTCAGCATTGGTCATCTCGCGGATTGAAGAGTACTGGTTAAAATCCAGCTTCTGCATCGGAGGAAGCTGAGACAGCTTTTCTTTTGCAAGAGTTTTTCTGTTTTGTACAACAGGAGCTTTGTGTTGTGCATTGGCCGAAGTAATCATCAAAACCGCTGCAGCGAACAGTAAGAATTTTTTCATACAAATTTTGGTTTTTATGTTAATAAATAAAATGAATTTTCTTGATTTATTCACTGCCAGGGCAAGTACCCCTCAGGGTCAAGCCCTGGCAGTGAATCGGATGGAACATTATAGACTCCAGATGATATAATTCTCTGGATTACTACTCTGGCTCATCGTGATCTTCACCGGCGAGAGCAATGACTCGGAACTCAAGTTCATGGTCGTAGAGGTCAAAGCTTCGATGAACTGTTGTACAGACGGGCACATGTCCCAATATCGAGGACCATAGTTGTAAGCGCCGTCATAGGTCAACTTAAACTGAGTAGGGCTTGAAGCATCAACCTTGAGCTTATACAATGCAGGACGGTTAGAACCTGTCTTGGAGAACGTCATCGTCAAAACATAGCTTTCCAAGCTATCCACATAGCTGATCTTAGCACTGTTCATCGAGGTGCCGTCACCACCGTGCTTGGTGTCCTTGGACTCTTTGGTAATCGCAGCAGCCAGGGTGACGAAATCGCCACCAGCGACAGTATTCTTGAGAGTAGACGTCCAGGAATAGTTGGGACTAAACAGACAGTCGACCAAAGGATCGGCAGTGATAAGGGTCTTGCCATCCTCGACACACAACGCCGTGCCATCGGCCTGACGCGTAAACCGCTGCACCCTGTAAACCACATCCGGGGTATTGCCTTCGAGCGTTAGCACATCCCTGAATGCCATACCATCCATGGTAATGATGAAGTTGTGGTATTCAGACATCATCACCTCATCCTCACCCTCGGGATACATCTGCATATAGCCCGAAGCCGCACTCTTCACAACCCAGCGCTTGCCGTCGGGCAGAACGATGTACACATTATTGAGTTTAGAGGTGAACATGCCGGTATTGGCATTATTGTAGGCAGCGACCTGGCTCAAATAGGCCTCATCATCGGTATTCTCGGGCAAACGGGTCATAATCATGTGCAGGTTGTACTTCTTGCCCGTCAGGTAGATGGTGTCGCCAGAATACTTCATCAGGTTGAACTCATAATCACCCTCGTGGCCTTTACCAGCTGTGCTGGCGCCACCGGCTGTCGAAGTGCCACCCTGGGTGGGTACAGCATCGGGGGTTGAGAACAGGTGGAAGTAGTTGTTGTAGGAATTGAACGTCAAGACCAGTCCGTTGTCGCCAATCACTTCCCACATCGATTTCTCAGATCCAAAACCCGATGTCCAGGTCTTGTTTTTGATATACTGGATCCACTTGTTGTGACCCGACATAACGACGGTACCGTCCTTGGCAAATGTCAGCACATAGTTGTATCCAGGCTCGGAAGTGTTAGCATAGTACTCTAACAGCCACTTGCCGCCATTGCTGGTGAGGATGTCCTCATACTCGGCCATGGCATTGTTCATGCGGATGACTGCATCCTCGTCGAACACCTCGTCCATCTCATGCAGGCATGAGGTGAGCAATAGCGAGGAGAGTGCAACGAGCATCGATAATGAAATATTTAAAAACTTTTTCATTTTCTAATCTTAATGTTTTAAATCGGTGAAACATTACTGAATGCCATAGACAAGCTGACGGAGCTCCTCGATATTGTAAGCCTCCTGGCGGGTTCTAACCTCTTCACGCAAGGCGTCGAGGTCGATACCCCAAGCTTCACGGAACCACTGGCGAGCGATCTGAACCTTACGATCAATCGCGGCGACGCCATCGATGCCGTCCTCGTCCTCAACATCATAAATGTTGATGCGGGTGTGGGTTGTTCCATCATAGATGTAGCGCTGGATGATGAAGCCATCAGCATCACGAACGACGATGATTTTATTCTCCTCGGCATCGGTGTGCGGGATATACTTGATCTCCTTGCTCATGTCGTTATCAGGATAGTAGTAGTAACGGCAGTACACGTTCTTGTCCTTGTGCCATCCACAAGCAGCGAAGTCGAGCATCTCTTGCCACTGCTGATCGGTGAAAACGATGTAGCATGCGATAGTCTCGGCAAAGTCGACACTGTTCTCACTGGAAGCATAACGGCTCACAAAGCCTTCAGAGCTGATCTCATCGCCACGCTCACGCCACTCGGCGGGTACATAGTGACCGACCGATACGGTGTTGAACTCGGTGGGATAAGTCTTGTTCTGGCGCAGGATGTTGGCGAACTCGCGGTGCATCGTGTGGAAGTAGTTCTCGTTCATCGACTGCTTGTCGGTAGCATCCATCTTGTTCACATTGAACAGGGTGATTTTCACGCCACCCTCACTCAGGCCATCGACAGGCTCACGAGTAGCTGAACTGATTGCCTGTGATCCCACCAACAGGATGATGCGAGGACCATAGCTCTTGAGGAAGTCTTGTCCTGCCAGAGCGGCATAGGCGTCAAACCACAAGTACTTGCACGATACGGCCAAGTCAACCGCATTGCTATAGGTGGCGGGCACCAGGTTGTAGTTCATGTTGGCGCTGACGTCCGGCATCTTATACAGGAACGTCAAGTTGTACACATCAAGGAAGTTGTCCTTGAGGAACTTGTCAAACTGGTAGGTCGTTGCAGTGGGGTCTAATACATCTTCCTCATCTGGGAAGATCGAGGGACCCAGCTTTTCGCTGCTGCACGAGGTCAGTGACATGGCCGTAACGGCTACCACCAGCAGAACTGTAAAAATATATTGAATCTTTTTCATTGTGATATACATCTTAAAGTGAATTGTTCTTCTTTACTAATGCTATCGTGGTTAGTCGCGGGGATTAGGCTCCAATCCAGCACCGATCACGTCATCGGGAATCTGAATTGCATAACGCTTGTCACAAGGCTGAAGAACAACGACTTCGTCCTTGCCCCACTTGTGCTTAACCTCAAAGCCATAACGCTTGATGTCAAACCAACGCTGACCCATGTGGACCGTCTGGATGCGGCGGAAGTGCTGAACGCACTGCAGATAGGGCTCGATTTCGCTGGTAACATGATACTTGTCGCTCGGGCAAACCTCGTCGATGTGGAACTTCTTGACAATAGGATAAGCCGAATTGCTGGCAGTAATCTTATCGGCACGGATATAGAAATTGGCGATCTTGTCCTTATCCAGCTCGCTCATGGAGCCGTAATTGTCGCTGATTTCACGTTGCATAATGTGCTCGTGGTTCCAAATGTACAGGTCGTCGAAAGCCGCGTCGATATTACCCAGGAAGAGGTTAGCCTCGGCACGGAACAGGAGGGTTTCCTGACTGGTGAACTCGTTGCGTACCATGTGCACGTAGCCGATGCCGGCGATCTTGTCGGTGTACTCGAACTGCTCCCAGCAGTTGCAGCTCAGGATATAGCCATAGCTGTCGCTGCCGTAAAGGTGGCTTCCGAAGCAGGGCATCAAGCGGTTCCAGGTGGGACCGGAGCCATAAATAGTGGCAGTTGCAGCATCACGGTGGGTCCAGAATCGGCCACCGTAGGAACGCAGCCAGGTGCTGTAGGTATCAATCATCATGTAGTTGCCGGGGCGCTCAACACTTGTGTAGTAACGGGCGGCCTCGTCTTCATCATAAAATTCCTCGGCCAGATCCCAGAAGTCGTTGCGCATGGTGGCAGGATCGTTGCCCTTGAACGAAGCGGTTGCATATTTCACCACCTTTTCATACTCACGCTTTGCGAGATAGAAGCGGGCTGCGAAAGCATTGGCAGCAGCGACATTGAAGTGATATTTAGGAACCTCATAGTAGTCGTCGCTCACGTTAGCCAGACCCAACAGCAAGTCAGCCTCGATCTTGTCGTAGGTCTCCTGCAGTGTACCGCGCTCGTAGTGAGGCTTCAGGCTCGTTTCGGGCTTGGTAGCGTAAGGGATACCCAGCTCATGCTGGCTGAGTTCCGGTCCACGATAAGGCATACAGAAGAGTTGTGCCAGAATATAGTGGTGATAAGCACGGATCAGGTAGGCTTCACCCTTGACAGCTGCCAAGCGTGATCTGTCCCTAGGTGTCATGGGAGTGCCCTCGATCTCGCCGGTGGATTCAATCTCGTCAACCACCTCGAGAACCATGTTGGCAATCGCAATGGCCTTATAGTAACTTTCCCATACGGCCGACGGGCAGTTCTGCTCGCTGATGCTCAAATCGACATCTTCCCAGCGATAAAGCTGCTCATGGTAACGGTCAGCGGGCGAGTAGTTATAACGGATGCCCGTGGCGTCAGGAGAATTCAAGTCGTCAACATTGTCACTTGAAAGCTCACCCAGAACAGTGTAACTGTTGTCCGCATATCCCGAGACCATCAGTTGCTCCAGCTGGTCAAGGTTCTGCAGATATACGCGCGTATCGGGAATTGTCTCCAGGAAGTCATTGCAGGAGCTCAACCCAACCAGCGCCACAACAATAAATAATAACTTATATTGTAGTTTCATAATCTTGAATCGTTATTATATAATATATATAATGTGTAAACATCTTCAAATTACATACCCAGACGCACGGTGAGGGTAAACTGCTTGGGGTTGGGCGATGCCACACCACCACTGTTGAAGAACTCAGGATCCTGGCCATTGAGCTTCTTGTCAGCATACAGCAGGCAGATGTTGGTGGCTGCCAGCTTCACTGATGCGTTAGTGAGACGCAAGTGTGAAATGAATGACTTGGGAATGTCATAGGTCAAAGAGATCTCTTTCAGACGGATGAAGCCACCATCGGCAATGCGTGCAGTGCTGTAGTTGTAGGCATTGTAGGCCATACCCAGGTAATAGTTCGAGTAAACCTGACGGCGTGATGCGATAGCGGGAACATCGGTATAGGCCTCATCACCGGGCAGTACCCAACGGTTCTTGAAGTCCTTGGTGAACGATGTCAAGTCACTGTAGCTGGACCTGAAAGTGGGATCAAGACGCAGCTTGTTACCAAATGCATAGGTCATAAACACATTCAGGTGGAAGCCCTTGAAGTCAAAGGTGTTTCCGAGACCGCCGGTGATGGTAGGATCAACGGGACCCTCATACTTGAGGAAGTCGAGGTTCTCAGTCTCCTGGAAGTTCAGACCTTCGTTAGAAATTTCTCCAGACTCATCGATGACGAGGGGCAGACCGTGCTCGTCGAGACCGGCAAAGGGAATCGAGAAGATGGCACGGTGGGGATAGCCCTGGAGTGCGAAACCGGTACCGACAACCAAGTCGATGACACGCGAACGGGCCTGCAGCTTGGTAATCTTGGTATCAGCATAAGAGAACGTCAAGTCGGTAGTCCAACCGAAGTGACCCGGGCGCTTGGGCTGGATGTTATGAGACGTGAAGGTAAACTCGATACCGTGAGACTTCATCTCGGCTACGTTACCGAATTTCTCGGTCTCACCACCAATACCCTCGGTGCGGATGCGGCCAATCAGGTCGAAGTTGTTGCGGACGAACCAGTCAAACACCACGTTGAAGCGGTTCCACAGCAGACCGAAGTCGAAGCCAAGGTCAAACTCGTTCTTCTTCTCATAGGTAAGGTCGCTGTTACCCAGACCGCTCAGGTAGAGGGCCATCTCGTGGATATTGTGCTCCTGACGCCAACGCAGGGTGGGATAATACAATGCCTCGGCATGACCAAGGGTCATGGGACCACTCTCGGCAGTAAGCGAGTAGCTCAAGCGCAACTTGGCATAGGAGAGTGTACCCTTCTGATACAAGCCCATGTTCTGGAAGAAGGGTTCATCGCTGATGTTCCATGCACCCGA
Organism: Bacteroidaceae bacterium; assembly: GCA_045131955.1. Taxonomy (GTDB): domain Bacteria; phylum Bacteroidota; class Bacteroidia; order Bacteroidales; family Bacteroidaceae; genus Colenecus. Next base: position 3,915 of record JBGURN010000152.1, on the reverse strand, counting down.
CACGTTCCAAGTGGGGAGCCAACGGTTTTGACTGGTGCGACCCATCTGGTTAGAACCCTCGTAGCGGATTGTTCCGTTAAGGATGTAACGTCCAAAGAGGGCATAGTTGAGGTTGGCAAAATAAGCCATATCGCGGCGGTGATACTCACCGATGCCGTAATAGGTACCATTCTCTTCCTGAATCTGCTTGAAGAGTTTGTGGTTGGTGTAAGGCAGATAGCCGTTAGCGTAAACCACGCCCCAAGCGTCGAACGACTCGCGGAAACGGTCCAGACGCACGGCTTCCATACCGGCGAACAGGGCGAGAATGTGATCTCCATTATGGAAATCCTTCATATACTGGCCTGATGCACGGAACGAGAAGGTCTTGGTGTTGTTCTTCTCGTAGAACAGCATACCACCCTTGTCAAGGATTGTCTCGGGGAGGCTGTTCTTGACATCGGGGTCAGTATAGAGGTAGGAGTTGCTGGAACGGATGATGGCGTTCTCAGGGTCAATACCGGCACGATAGGCATTGGCCATGTTACTGTTGTCCATCACATAGTGGTTCTGCTCAGAATTCACGACGCGCATCGAACCCAGGATGTTGAACTCCAGGGTCTGATCCTGCTTGATGATGGGCTTGTAGCTGAGTTCACCCTGGAACTTGAGGTCGGTCACATTAAGATCGATCGAGTTCTGGTCCAGCTCGTCAAAGATGTTGAACGAAGTGAAGTTGCGGTTGTAGCGCATCTCGGGAGATACAGTACGAGCGGTGTTCAACGCGAAGCTGTAAGGGTTGATATCAAAGTCACGTCTCACCTCACCGAAAACGACGTCCACATTCTGGCTCAAGGTACCGGGAGCCTTCTGATCACGGAAGCTGTCGCTGTTCAGGATCTTGAGTCTCAGATTGTCGGTGATGTTGTAGATGGCGTTAGCGTTGAATGTGTAACGCTCAACACGGCTACACTTGTACCATCCCGGATCGAGCATTACCGAAGCCGAGGTGTAGAACGAGCCCTTGTCGGTACCACCAGAGATGCTTACCGAGTGGTTCTGCATGATATTGTTGTTGAACAACAGGTCAAACCAGTCGGTGTTGCGGAACTCGGCCTCACGCAAGAAGTTGTTGCGAGCCTGCTGTGTGTTGGGCAGGGCATAAGTGCCGGTCTCAGGGTCGTAGGTATTGATCAGGTTATACATCTGACCATAGATACCCGATGTGCTACCGTTTACCAGGCTGGCATACTCGAGCCAACCCTTCTGCTCCATCTCGCGCAAGATACTCATCTGCTCCTGGGAGGTGCAGATGTTGAAGTCGCGGTAGTTGGGCTTGAGTCGGTAGGTGAACTCACCGGTATAGTTGATTGAGCTAGTACCCTTGCGGCCGGTCTTGGTGGTAATAACGATCACACCAGCGTTAGCCTTGGCACCATAGATCGAAGTTGCGGAACCGTCCTTCAGAATCTGGAAGCTCTCGATATCGTCGGCATTCAAGCCAGCCACAGCCGAGGCAATCAGCGTGTTGGCATCACCCGACGAGAGGTCATCAGCGCTAATTTCCACATTGTCCTCGAGTACCACGCCATCGACAACCCACAGGGGCTTGGAGCTACCGTAGATTGAGGTTGCACCGCGCACGCGGATCTTGGGAGCGGTACCGAAAGTACCTGACACGTTCTGTACCTGCACACCCGAGACGCGGCCTTCCAGACCACGGCTGACGTCGGCGACACCCGAGAGTTTGGTTTTCTCGGCATCGACGCTCTGGGTAGCACCGGTAAAGAGTCGTTTATCCACCTTCTGGTAACCGGTGACAACGACCTCGTTGAGTACCTCTCCCTTGGGCTTGAGGACAATGGTCATGCCAGACTTACCGGCGACCACTTCATCTTCATAACCCACGTAGGTAATCTTAATCTTGGTGCCTGCTGGCACATTCAAGGTAAAATGACCGTCAATATCGGTAGCGACGCCGTTCTTGGGATTGCTCTGCTGAACGACAGACGCGCCGATGACAGGTTCATTGTTCTCGTCAAGCACAGTACCATTCACCTGAGCCGATACGCCCAGCGCGGCTAGTGCCATGACAAGGAACAAGAGTAAATGTTTTAGACTCATAAAATTTAGTTTAATTGTTAATTATTTAAGTTTAATGTTGATGTCGTCATCGATTACCTTTTCCTCTACATACATGGCTTCAAAACTTAGAAATCACTCTGACCATTGATGTAAAAAAATACCATAGCGGTCACATGAAACACTTTTCACACAATCCCTACAACAGATTGGATTAGTACAAGTTCTTAGTTTCTTAACACCACATCTTAAAAAAGAAAGGCTTGCAAAGTTAATTGTTTTTTTTTAATTTAATGTGAATCTGTCAAAAACTTTTCTTTTTTTTTTGCCAAAATGCCATCTCAGCCATATAACACACTCAAAATCAGCAGAGTACAACAAACCAAGGCCCAGAGCGCCACAATCAACTATCAGTCAGACAATTATGCCCTCTCTGACCCATTATGGCGAGATTTCGACACTCTTACTGAAAACGAGGATACCATACCCGGACGTCCCGATGCGGCAGCAGTCACCAGGCACAATACGCGCCGCCATGCACTTTTTTCAGCCGACAAGGGATGGAAATCTGCGGGAAATGAAGTAATTTTGCACTCACGGGCCATCAACGGCCGGCAATAAGCGAGACAACAGCACATGGAAGTAGTTTACGACGACAACCATATCATCATCGTCAACAAGAGCGCAGGCGAGCTGGTGCAGGGCGACCGCACGGGAGACCCCACGCTCATTGACTCGGTGAAGGCATGGATCAAGGAAAAATATGACAAGCCGGGCAACGTGTTTCTGGGAGTGACCCACCGCATCGACCGCCCGACGTGCGGGCTGGTGGTCATGGCCAAAACCAGCAAGGGCCTCTCACGCATGAACGAGCTGTTCCGCAAGGGTGATGTGCACAAGACCTATTGGGCCGTTGTGGGCAATCAACCCCCTGAGCCCGAGGGCACTCTCACCCACTACCTCAAGAGTGTGGAAAGCAACAACAAGACCCACGTGAGCATCGTGCCACGCGAGGGGCACCAGAAGGCGATGCTCAACTATCGCGTCATCGCCTCCAGCCAGCGCTACTGGCTGCTGGAAATCGACCTCATCACTGGGCGCAAGCATCAAATCAGGGCCCAACTGTCGGCCATCGGCTGCCCCATCAAGGGCGACCTGAAATACGGCGCCCCGCGCAGCAACCCCGACGGCGGCATCTCGTTGCAGGCCCACCGCATCCGTTTCACACACCCCGTGAGCGGCAAGGAGATCGACATCACCGCCCCGACACCCGAGGGGTTCAAGCGATTGGGTTTTGACATTTGAAGAATAATCGCTAACTTTGCAGCACAGAAATCAACAATTAACCCAAATAACTCAAAAACGAATTATGGCAAACAATCCTGAATTCCGCTATGCGCCCATGTTTCAGTTGGGCAAAGATGAAACCGAATATTACAAGCTGACCAGCGACTACGTGTCGGTGGGCGAGTTTGAGGGCAAACCCATCCTCAAAATCGAGCCCGAGGCACTGACGATGCTGGCCCAGCAGGCCTTCCGCGACGTGAACTTCCTGCTGCGCCGCTCCCACAACGAGCAGGTAGCCAAGATCCTGCGCGACCCCGAGGCCAGCGACAACGACAAGTATGTGGCATTGACCTTCTTGCGCAATGCCGAGGTGGCCGCCAAGGGACAGCTGCCCTTGTGCCAGGATACCGGCACCGCCATCATCCACGGCGAGAAAGGCCAGCAGGTGTGGACCGGATTCTGTGACGAGGAAGCCCTCGCCCGCGGCGTCTACAACACCTACACCCAGGAGAACCTGCGCTACTCCCAGAATGCCCCGCTGAGCATGTACGAGGAGGTGAACACTCG
>JBGURN010000151.1:0-12759 GCA_045131955.1 Bacteroidaceae bacterium | reverse complement strand
ACCAGCCATTGAAATGGCTGGCTACCCGTATCTGGTGCCTACGGCACCTTATTCGAAGGTGTAGAGGGGACTGGGGGTGGTGCGTTTGAGGGCGGTCAGGTGAACGTCCTTGCCGGGGATTATTCCCACACCACGGAGCTCGTATTCTACGGTCTTGTATGCTATCTCGGGATGGTTGTTCTCACCGCTCAGGTGGCAGAGCCAGATATATTTCATATCGGGCGTCATGTTCTCAGCCAGGAACTTGGCGGTAGTCTTGTTGCTCAGGTGTCCCTTGGGGCTTGTTATACGGTCCTTGAGGAACTGCGGATAGTTTCCCATACGCAGCATATCCTCGTCATAGTTAGCCTCCATGATGAGATAGTTAGCCTGCAGGATATATTTGGATGCAGTCTCGGTAATCTGACCGAGGTCAGTCACAAAGCAGAACACCTTGCCGTCCACGACCACACGGTAGCCTACATTGTCGGTACCGTCATGAGGAACCTCAAAAGGGGTAATGACGAACTCGCGGAATTCAAAAGGCACCTCCTTCTCCACATAACGGACGCAGCTTGACAGTTTCTCCGTCATGCAGTAGTTGTTGTTTATGCCCTCGTGGGTCTCACGGGTAGCGTAAACCGGGATGTTACACTTTTCACCAAGGTTTCCGAGTGCCTTGATGTGGTCGGCGTGATCATGCGTCACGAACACGGCCATCACTCTCTCAAAAGGGATACCGGCATCCTTCAAATATCCCTTTATCTGTTTTACCGGGATGCCGGCGTCAATCAGGATTGCATGTTCGTCTGTGCCAAGATAGTAGCAGTTGCCGCTGCTTCCACTTGACAAACTCATAAAGTTGATCTTCATTTTTATGTTGTCTTATTTCTTTCTTCATAAACGGGTGTGTTTGACGGTCAGAACGGATAACCCACAGCGAGGTGGAATGCAAAATCGCGGTCCATGGAGGGATGTATCAGAGGAATCTTCTGATACGAGGTACGGCCCGAAGGATTGTAAGCCTTCATGCCACCGTCCAGACGGACCACCAGGAATCCGAAATCAAACCTGACGCCAAGTCCGTAGGAGATGGCAATCTGTTTGTAGAACGTATCAAAGCTGAACACACCGCCGGGCTGCTCGGCATAGTCACGGATGGTCCATATGTTGCCTGCATCGACGAATGCGGCTCCGTTAACCTTCCAGAACAGTTTGGAGCGGTACTCCAGACTCGCTCCGAGCTTGATATCACCCGACTGCTTGATATAATCGATGGTCTTGTCACCGCCACGGTAAGTACCGGGGCCCAACTCACGTACAGACCATCCGCGTACGCTGTTGGCACCGCCTGCAAAATAGCGCTTCTCAAACGGAAGGCTGGACGAGTTTCCGTAAGGAACTGCTATGCCCCACTCCACGTGAGCCACGAAGTTGTTCATACGGTCCAGCCGCCAGTTGGCGGTGAAAGAGAAGTCATGCTTGGCATACTGTGCGAATGCCACGCCGAACACCTTGTACTGACCGGCCGCATTCTCCTCAAACTTAAGCGGACGGGCCAGCAGGTTAAGCATATTGCCCGATGTCTCCAGGCCCACGCGAACCGAATACTGGAACGGAGCCACGGAGTTGACCTTGGCGTTCGAGTAGTAGAATGTATAACCCATCTTGGTTATAAGCAGGTCCTCGTAGTTGTACTTAAGGATAGAACGGGCCGATGTTATGTTATCCAGATATTCCGACCTGAAATAGTCCGATATCCAGGGTACGACCAGATAGTTCAGGTCCAGCACATCGAACTGATGGGCTTTCTGCCATGTGTCGCCCCACTTGTAGCTCCAGCCGGTGGAGAATATGGTTTTCTGGAACTCCGGACGGCGCTGTGCGTTGATCTTGGCGCTCAGACGCGAGGTAGCCTGACTCCTGCGCTGCATCTCACGTGACATGAAAGGCACCAGGAATTCAGGGAAGTCCAGGTTGGTCTCCAGACCGTATTCCAGGTAGGTGTCACCCGAGTAGCCGGGCAGGTCCGATATGGACTCGTAGGCGCCTCTGAGCTTTATGGTGAGCTGTTCCGAACCACGGAACAGGTTACGGTCCGTAAGCGAGAGCGATGCAGCCGCACCCAAATCACCCGCGGTATTGGTACCCTCCACCTCAAAGGAGAAAGAGTGCTTGGGCAGTCTCATGAGCAGAACGTTCGCCTTGAGCTGGTCAACGGTTCCGGCTATGGTATCCATGCTCACATTGGAGTATTTGAGTATTCCCAGGCGTGAGAGTGACGTATAGGTCTTGGATATGGAATCCGAGTTGTAAGTCATGCCCTCCCTGAGGAACGAGTGGATATCCACTATCTTGGAACGGAGCATAGGCTTGCGGTCAGAGAGCGGATGGAACAGGCGGAACCCTCCGCAGCTGTCGGCCGTAAACTCCACCGACGATCCGGGCAGGTTACCGTTCTTATCGGAGAGGATATAGTCAATCGATGATATGGTATACTGACGGTGAGGATGAATGGTGCCGTCCTCATCGGAGCTCTCGGCTGCAATTATCATGCTGATTCCCACCTTCTCGCTACCGCGCACCGTATCGGCTATGAAAGAGATGTAATCCCTGTTGAAACGGTAATAGCCGTGACGGCGTGCCAACTGCACTATCCTGTTGCGCTCGTCATTGAGTATCTCCACATCAAGGTTCATACCCCTGACCAGAAGCGTCTGGTCCCAGGTTTCCCTGACGATACGGTCTATCTCCGGGTCCTGTACGGTAAGGCGCACGCTGTCCACCACGAACATCTTGCCGGGATCCAACTCATAACGGACCGATGCCTTATGACGGCGTCCCTTCTTGGCGTAGTAGCTCACATCGGCGTTCAGATAGCCAGAGTTCATGAGGGAGCGCCTTATATCGGCACTGGTAGCCTCGGACAGGAGCTCGTCATAGATGACGGGAGGCTCACCCGAACGCCTGCCTGTGAGGGAGTAGAAACGAAGCGGCAGACGGAACAGGCCGAACCAACGTGAGTTGGGTGTCTGATAAGAGAGGTTGCGGTATTTGCCGGGGTTGACAAGGCTCTTGTCGGCCGATGTCACCTCCACATTGTTGAGCAGATATTGCCCCTCCGGCACATACTTGTAAACGGAGCAGGAGGTCAGCCACAGCAGGGTCGACAAAACAAATGCCAAGTGCAAGAATCTCCTGTTCATTTACGTAACTTTTCTAATCTGCCAGACTTTTGAGTAGAATATACAAAGATACAGAAAGAACCATTGTGAGCAAAGGGGAGATTTGAAAAATAACTATCTTTACAACACGTAAAAAAACAGTCATGCTCAGCAAGAACGACATAAAGAACATAAAGAGTCTGGAACAGAAGAAGTTCCGTGACGAAAAGCGCCTTTTTGTGGCCGAAGGTCACAAACTTGTGGGTGATCTTTTAAGTAAATTTGATTGTGTCCTTCTGGCTGCCACACCTGACTGGAAACCAAGCGGCAACATCCGCACAGAGCGTATGGAGGAGATCACTCCCGATGAGCTCAAACGCGCCAGCCTGCTGCGTTCCCCGCAGGATGTGCTTGCTGTATTCCGTATACCCGACTACAGCACCACCATGGCCGATGAGGCCCGTAAAAGCCTTGTCCTTGCCCTGGATGACATACAGGATCCGGGCAATCTGGGAACGATAGTAAGAATAGCAGACTGGTTCGGAATAAAGGACATATTCTGCTCCTCCGGCACGGCCGATATATACAACCCCAAGGCCGTACAGGCCACCATGGGAGCACTTGCCAGAGTCAGGGTACACTATACCGGGCTCTTAAAGGAATTATCGCAGATGCCCTCGCAGATACAGGTATACGGTACTTTCCTGGACGGAGAGACCATCTACAGCACCCCTCTCTCAGAGAACGGCGTGATTATAATGGGAAATGAAGGAAACGGGATAAGCCGTGAGATAGCAGCCAAGGTCAACCGCCGTCTTTTTATCCCCAACTGGCCTGCGGGTGCGGCCACATCGGAATCACTTAACGTAGCCGTAGCTACCGCCATCACCTGCTCAGAGTTCCGCCGCAGGAGTTTCTAGTACGACGCTCACCGTATCGGCAGGCAACTCCTTTACCTTGCTGTGGTAACGCATGAGTCCGATACCCGTTACCATGAGTATTCCGCTACGGCTCTTGGTAGAATCCAGATAGTTTATTGAACCGCTCAGGGTCGTGATATCGTCCTTGGAATCGAGGACCAGCCTCAGAGCTACGCTACCGTCTGCCTTAAGTATGGTATCGGTCGTGGCTATGCTGTCCCTGTACATGGCCGACAGTGACATATAGGCATACTGCGGCTTTCCTATGGTATCAGGCACGAACTTGTTGTTCATGCTCAGCACAACCGTATCACCCAGGTGGAACGTGGTGTCATAACCTATCTTGTATGTCACCTTGTCCATGAATGACGATGAATTCAGAAGAGCCGTACGGTCAAGATACCACATGTCCACGCTGTCACCTGACTCTATGACGACTGATTTCTTCTCAATCTGAGAGAGGGACCTGGAGACCTCCTTGTACTCGTCATCCAGACGGTTGGAGAGTCGTTTGTATACCCTGGCCAGCTCCTTGGGATAGCGGGTGTACCATACGAGCGAGCGGTCGAACTGCTCATGTGTCACACCGTTCTTGCTGTAGGCCCAGTCTATGTAGGCACGGGTCATGTATTTCTCTTCACGGGGCAGATCCTGACTTATAGCCTGCGCAAGATGGAAGTCATAGAGGAACTGTTCCATCTTCTTGGGTGACATCACGTCATCGGGACGCTTAAGGCGGCAACCGGTGAGGGTGAGCAGAAGCAGTGCCAGCAGCAGGATATTACTCTTTCTCATCAGTCTCAGACTTTTCCTCTCCGGGAGTTTGGAAATGAAGCCCCATGTTGATGTACTTGGTATAGAAGAGCAGCAGGACAACCACGCCGCAGCTTATGCATGCATCGGCAAAGTTGAATATCGGGCCGAAGAACACATCGCCTCCGACCAGAGGCATCCAATCCGGCCAGGTCCAGAGCGGGAAATAGAACATGTCGACCACCTTGCCGTACAGGAACGGGGCATAGCCCTCGCCTATCGGTACGAAAGAGGCCACATGGCTCATGGAGCTCTCATCAAAGATAAGACCGTAGAACATGCTGTCCATCAGGTTACCGGTAGCGCCGGCCAGTATGAAGGACAACGTCACGATGTAACCTGTCGGGAATCCCTTACCTATTATCTTGACAAGGTACCAGATAAAGAATCCGATGGCCACGATACGGAACAGGGATAAGAACAGTTTGCCCAGTATCTGCATTCCGAATGCCATTCCGATGTTCTCCACGAAACGTATCTCGAACCAGGAGGTAATGACGTTGAAGTCATAGAGCGGCATGCTCGTCTTGACCAGGATCTTGATTATCTGGTCTATGACAAGCATTGACACCGCTATCACCAGCGCAATGCGTCCCTGACGGATACGTAGGGTATCCTTCTGACTGCCGTTCTCCATCGGCCCGATCAATGTTTGTTCTGCTTGGCCTCGATGCAGAGGGTAGCGTGAGGTACGGCGCGCAGACGCTCCTTGGGAATGAGCTTGCCTGTCTCGCGGCAGATACCGTATGTCTTGTTCTCTATGCGTACCAGAGCAGCCTGAAGCGACTGGATGAACTTCATCTGACGCTGTGCGAGACGTGTTGTCTCCTCCTTGGAAAGAGTGTTGGCTCCCTCCTCAAGCACCTTGTATGTAGGTGATGTGTCATCAGTACTGTTGTTGTCGGCATTCATAAGGGAAGCCTTGAGGGCATCATAATCTCTCTGTGCTACTTCAAGTTTTTCATTGATAATCTGGCGGAACTCCTCAAGTTCCTCGTCAGAATAGCGGTTCTTCTCAGCCATAACAGGTAATTTGTATTTTGGTTATTTAATAAGGTTATTTCTTTTCAATCCTGACACTCAGGGTGTATTCATCGAACGATACGTCCTCACCACCCTCAAGACCCTGGACAATCTCAATGGAGTCTGCCAGAACCTGGGTCTTTATCCACTCGTCATACTCGCGTACGGCCTCATCGGTCTGGGGGTTGGCACTTATGCGTACGTTGATGCGGTCCGTGATCTCCAGTCCGGTGAGCTTGCGCACATCCTGGATTCTTTTCTTGAGCTCACGGGCTATACCCTCGCGCTTGAGCTCGTCGGTGAGCTGTATGTCAAGAGCCACGGTCAGAGTGCCCTCGTTGGCCACTACCCAACCCGGTATATCCTCGCTGAATATCTCAACCTCGGTGGTATCGACAGTGGCGGGAGTGCCGTTTATATCGAATGTGAAGCTGCCCTCCTTCTCCAGACGGGCCACATCCTCCTGACTCATGTTCTGTACAGCTGCGGCTACGCCCTTCATGAGCGGTCCGAACTTCTTGCCAAGAATCTTGAAGTTGCACTTTACCTTCTTGACCAGAACGTTTGTGGCGCCCTCCACGAACTCAACCTCCTTTACATTGACCTCGTCACGGATAAGTTCCTTGACGGGCTCCAGGTGTGAGCGGAGTTCATCGGTAACAGGAATAAGGATCTTCTGCAGCGGCTTGCGCACGTTGATCTTCACGTCATCACGCTTACGCAGGGCCAGAGTCATTGAAGTGAGCTTCTGTGCCAGCTCCATACGTGTCTCGAGTTCCTTGTCAACCAGCTTGCTGTCACATACGGGATACTCAGCCAGATGGACTGAGGCCGATGCGCTGCCTGTCACTGCAGTCAGGTCACGGTACAGACGGTCTGAATAGAACGGAGCTATAGGTGACATAAGTCTTGCCACGGTCTCAAGGCAGGTGTAGAGTGTCTGGTAAGCGGCCAGCTTGTCAGCGCTCATGCTGCTGCCCCAGTAACGGTCACGTGTAAGATGAACGTACCAGTTGGAGAGGTAGTCGTTCACGAAGTTGGTTATCAGACGGCCTGCACGTGTAGGCTCGTAGTCGTCAAGGCTCTCGCGTACGCCCTTGGTCAGTGAGTTGAGCTCACTCAGAATCCAGCGGTCCATGACGGGACGCTCTGCAACAGGAATCTGTGCAGCCGAGTTGTCGAATCCGTCCACATTGGCGTACTGTGCAAAGAACTTATATGTGTTGTGAAGTGTTCCGAAGAACTTGCGGGTTACATCCTTCACGCCCTCCTCATCGAACTTGAGGTTATCCCAGGGCTGGGCGTTGGTTATCATATACCAGCGCAGGGCGTCACTGCCGAACTTCTCGATAGCCTGGAAGGGATCCACGGCATTGCCCAGACGCTTGGACATCTTGTTGCCGTTCTTGTCCAGAACCAGACCGTTTGAGATTACGGTCTTGTATGATACGCCGTCCTTGATCATGGTTGCAATGGCATGCAGTGTGTAGAACCAGCCGCGTGTCTGGTCCACACCCTCGGCAATGAAGTCAGCCGGGAATACGGTACCGTTGTCTATCAGCTCCTTGTTCTCGAACGGATAGTGCATCTGTGCAAAAGGCATGGCGCCGCTGTCGAACCATACGTCAATCAGGTCTGTCTCACGCTTCATTACACGGCCTGCCTCCGATACCAGCACGATATCATCGACATAAGGACGGTGAAGGTCAATCTTATCATAGTTCTCAGCGGTATAGACACCGGGCTGGAATCCCTTATCCCTGAAGGGGTTGGATTTCATTACGCCGGCCTTTACCGACTTCTCTATCTCGTTGTAAAGCTCCTCAACCGATCCGATGCAGAGTTCATCGCCCTCATCATTACGCCAGATAGGCAGCGGTGTACCCCAGTAACGGCTACGGCTCAGGTTCCAGTCATTCAGGTTCTCAAGCCACTTGCCGAATCGGCCTGTTCCGGTTGACTCGGGTTTCCATTTGATGGTGTCGTTGAGCTGCATCATGCGCTCGCGTGCTGCCGATGCCTTGATGAACCAGCTGTCCAGAGGATAGTAGAGCACCGGCTTGTCGGTACGCCAGCAGTGAGGATAGTTGTGTACGTGTTTCTCGATCTTGAATGCCGTACCCTGCTGTTTCATGCGGATGCACAGGTATACGTTAAGGTCCTCGGCCTTCTGTGCGGCAGCCTCGTCATACTTGCCGCCCTCATTGAACTTGGGATCGTATGCATTCTTTACGTATGCTCCCTGATACTCGTTGTAGAGGCTCTGGTCCACGCAGTTCTTCACGAAATCGGGATCGAGCTCATCCAGGAGCCAGTACTTACCGGTAAAGTCAACCATAGGACGTGTCTCCATCTTGCGGTTGACCATGAAGAGTGACGGTATGCCTGCAGCCTTGGCCACGAATGCGTCATCGGCACCGAATGTAGGTGCGATATGTACTATACCGGTACCATCCTCGGTAGTTACGTAGTCGCCGGGGATTACGCGGAAACCGGCATCGGAAGTCTTGATTGAACCGTCCTCATCCTTGTAGACGGGCTTAACCCAGGGGAACAGCTGCTTGTAGTGCATGCCTACCAGGTCCTTACCCTTATACTCACCCACAATCTGATAAGGTACCACCTTGTCGCCCTGTGTGTAAGAGTCAAGAGCCAGTTCTGCGCCCTTGGGATCAAGATATGCGGAGAGCCTCTCCTTAGCCATGACGGCGGTCACGGGAGCTCCGGTATAGGGGTTGTAGGTACGAACGGCTACATAGTCAATCTTGTTACCTACGCAGAGTGCGGTGTTTGAAGGCAGTGTCCACGGGGTTGTGGTCCATGCCAGGAAGCAGGGGGTGCCCCAGCCTGTCATCTCGGGTTTGGGATCGGTCATCTCAAACTGGGCTGTGACGGTGGTATCCTTGACGTCACGGTAGCAGCCCGGCTGGTTCAGCTCATGGCTGGAAAGACCGGTACCGGCAGCGGGTGAATAGGGCTGGATGGTATAGCCTTTATACAGGTAACCCTTTCCGTAGAGCTGCTTGAGCAGCCACCACAGGGTCTCTATGTAACGGTTGTCATATGTGATGTAGGGGTTGTCCAGGTCCACCCAGTAACCGATTTTCTGTGTCAGGTCACTCCAGTGCTCCTTGTATTTCATAACCTCGGTGCGGCAGTTCATGTTGTAGTCATCGACCGAGATCTTCTTGCCTATATCCTCCTTGGTTATGCCGAGTTTCTTCTCTACACCCAGCTCAACGGGAAGTCCGTGGGTATCCCAACCGGCCTTACGGTTAACCTGGAAGCCGCACATGGTCTTGTAACGGCAGAATGTGTCCTTGATGGTACGGGCCATGACATGGTGGATACCGGGCATTCCGTTAGCCGAGGGAGGACCCTCATAGAACACAAAAGAGGGACAACCCTCACGCTCCTTGATACTGCGGGCGAAAAGGTCTTCCTTCAGCCAATCTTCCAACACATCCTTGTTGACCTGCGACAGGTCAAGTTGTCCACGCTCAGCAAACTTTTTCATCACAACTATCTGATATATAGATATTTACAGTTAAAAACAGGGCTCCTGCCCAATAATTTGGCGCAAATTTACTCATTTTATTATTAAGAAGACCTCTCCGAGTAGGTTAATTTAGTAACTTCGCGGCTGAAAACAGACAGCGACCCAAAATGAACGTAGCCATTGTAAAATACAACGCCGGAAACATACGCTCCGTGATAGGAGCTTTAGGCAGACTCGGCGTCAATTATATGCTCACCGACAGGGAGGAGGAACTCCGCAGCGCCGATAAGGTGATATTCCCCGGCGTAGGTGAAGCCAGCACCACCATGGAATACCTCAAGGCACATAATCTGGACAGGATAATCAAGGACCTCAAGCAGCCCGTGCTGGGAATCTGCCTGGGTCAGCAGCTCATGTGCAGCCGCAGCGAGGAGGGCGACGCCCAGTGCCTTGGCATATTCGATGTACCCGTGCTCAAGTTCCAGCCTGAGCGCCATGAGGACAAGGTTCCCCATATGGGATGGAACACCATCGAGACCACCGGTGACGGCCTGTTCAAAGGGTTCAGCAAGCCCGAGTTCGTATATTTCGTTCACAGCTTCTATGTTCCCGTATGCGAATGGACGGCTGCCAGAACTGAGTATATCACCCCCTTCAGCGCATCGCTGCACAGGGATAACTTCTACGCAACCCAGTTCCACCCCGAGAAGAGCGGAGCCACAGGAGAGCGTATACTTAAGAATTTTCTTGACATCTGAGAGACATGGACATAATTCCTGCAATTGACATAATAGACGGCAAATGCGTACGCCTGACCAAAGGTGACTACAACATATGCAAGACTTACAGCGACAATCCGCTGGACATGGCGCGGAGGTTTCAGGATGCCGGCATAAGACGCCTCCATCTGGTAGACCTGGACGGTGCCCGCAGCAAGCATATAGTAAACTACCCCACCCTTGAGTCAATCGCCAACCATACCGACCTGACCATTGACTTTGGAGGCGGCATCAAGGCCCGCACCGACCTGGAGACGGCGCTCGGATGCGGCGCTCACAAGGTCACCGTAGGCAGCACCGCCGTTGAGCACCCCGAACTCATGGAGGAGTGGATATCGGAATTCGGGCAGGAGCACATCATACTCGGGGCCGATGCCCGCGACGGCAAGATATCGGTCAACGGATGGAAGGAGGACAGTGCCCTTGAACTCGATGATTTCATAGGCAGCTATATAAAGAAGGGAATCTCCAAGGTGCTCTGCACCGACATAAACAAGGACGGCATGCTGCAGGGCCCGTCGGTCGAGCTCTACCGCCAGCTGCTTGCCAAGTTCCCCGACATATATCTCATAGCCAGCGGCGGAGTGAGCTCCGTCGATGACCTGCACCGCCTCAGCGAGGCCGGACTGCCTGCCGCCATAGTAGGCAAGGCATATTACGAGGGCCGCATCACACTCGAGCAGCTCTCTGAACTTAGCCAGAATTGATCATGTTAGCAAAGAGAATCATACCCTGCCTGGATATCTGCAACGGACGCACCGTCAAGGGCACCAACTTTGTAAACCTGCGTGACGCCGGCGACCCCGTGGAGCTGGGCAAGCTCTACAGCGAACAGGGTGCCGACGAGCTTGTGTTCCTGGATATCACAGCATCGTTCGAGGGCCGAAAAACTTTTACAGAACTGGTAGAGCGCATAGCCGCGGAGATATCGATCCCCTTCACCGTAGGCGGAGGCATACACGAACTCAAGGACGTGGAGCGTCTGCTCAGTGCCGGAGCCGACAAGGTATCTGTCAACTCAGCCGCCATCAAGAACCCGGACCTGATAGACCAGATAGCACTCAACTTCGGATCACAGGTATGTGTGGCCGCCATCGATGCCAAGCAGACCGATGAAGGCTGGCGCTGTTTCCTGAACGGAGGCCGCGTCCCCACGGAGCGTATGCTGTTCGAGTGGGCGCATGAGGCCGAGAGCCGCGGTGCCGGCGAGATACTGTTCACCAGCATGGACCATGACGGAGTGAAACAGGGTTTTGCCAATGACGCCCTGCGCAGACTCTCCGACGAGCTCACAATCCCCATCATAGCATCGGGAGGAGCAGGTGCCAAGGAGCATTTCCGCGACACTTTCATAGACGGTCATGCCGATGCCGCACTAGCAGCCAGCGTTTTTCACTTCGGAGAAATACCAATTCCCGAATTAAAGCAGTACCTTTGCGGCTTGAATATTCCTATTAGATTATAATTTTACCATAAGATGGATATAAATTTTGAAAAAATGGGCGGTCTCGTACCCGCTATCGTTCAGGACAATGTAACACGCAAGGTCCTGATGCTTGGTTTCATGAACAAGGAGGCGTATGACAAGACCGTAGAGACCGGTAAGGTCACATTCTGGAGCCGTACCAGGAACACCCTTTGGACAAAAGGTGAGACCAGCGGCAATTTCCTTAACGTAAAAGAGATACTCCTTGACTGCGACCAGGACACCCTGCTCATCAAGGCACGTCCCGACGGTCCTGTATGCCACACCGGCGCCGACACCTGCTGGAACGAGCAGAACAGCGTGGACCTGAACTTCCTGTCATACCTGCAGGATTTCATCGACCGCCGTCACAAGGAGATGCCCGAGGGCTCATATACCACTTCACTTTTCAAGAGCGGCGTGAACCGCATGGCCCAGAAAGTAGGTGAAGAGGCTGTAGAGACCGTCATCGAGGCAACCAACGGAACAGACGACCGTCTCATCTATGAGGCATCGGACCTGATCTATCACCTCATCGTGCTGCTCACCTCCAAGGGTCACCGCATTGAGGAGCTTGCAGCTGAACTCGTAAAACGCCACAAGGAATAAGAAACCCTTCAGCAAGAGATGGACATCATAGATTACCGTAACGTTGAGGTCCGCCAGGAGGAGATGTACGTCCTGGGCGACGTCACCTTCACTGTCCAGGAGGGTGACTTTGTCTATCTTATAGGCAAGGTCGGCTCCGGCAAGAGCTCGCTGTTCAAGACGCTCTACTGTGAACTTGACGTACTCTGCCCCATGCCTGACTGCCACGCCATCGTGCTCGGCATGGACCTGCAGAACATAAAGAAGCGCCAGATCCCCCGCCTGCGCCGTCAGATGGGTATAGTATTCCAGGACTTCCAGCTTCTTACCGACCGCAACGTATTCGACAATCTGAGTTTCGTGCTCAAATCCACCGGTTGGAAAGACAAGAAACTCATCCATCAGAAAATATTCCAGGTGCTCTCACTGGTAGGCATGGACACCAAGGGCTACAAGATGCCCCACGAGCTCTCCGGCGGTGAGCAGCAGCGCATATGCATAGCACGCGCCCTGCTTAACGACCCCAAGC